>NZ_JALQDT010000052.1:0-28791 GCF_023631085.1 Caballeronia sp. INML1
ATTTACTCCATCCAAAGATGGAAAAACCTTCCTCTGATACTTCGTGTGAGACTCTTGATACTTTCGCTATATCCAGCTCCGAAGAACCAGACCGCACTCAACATCAAGCGCCCACACTTATCGGCTGTTAGTTTTTAAAGAGCACATCGCAAGACCCCTACCTCACCTTCCGTCTTGCGTCGCTGCATCAGCAGCAGAGAAACGAGATTATGACGGGCCGATGACGTCCTCGCAAGCCCCCTTCGCAAATTTTTTTCTAAGGCCACAGGGGCGTCAAAGAATGCCATGTCCAGGCCAAGGCGTTGCGAGCGCGAAGAGCCATGACTGATCTTCCCGTGCCCGATAACCAGCCGACGGTTCAGCTTCCAAAGAACGGCGTGCAGAATCCCGCAGGCCCGACGCAATCCGACGCCGGCATCGAACCGTGCTGCCTCCACATGGGCGCACGCATCGAGCCGGAACCGGAAGACGCGCCGCCGGCACCCGTGCCGCCATATGCTTCGTTCGTTTCCTTCGTGTTCTGTTGCGCAGCGACCTTCGCTTCCGCGGCCTGAATATCCGCGGGATAGTTGGCTTGCTCTCCCACCGCTGGCGAATAGCCTGCCTGTTCGAGCTGGACTAGCTCGGCCTTCACTTGCGCGCGCGTCAACGGGCCGTTCTGGCTCTGCGCAAAAACGAACGTGGGCGCAGCGACCACGGCGAGGGACACGACGAATTTGGCGATAGCGTTCATGATGTTCACACTCCGACAGAAAGGTTGACCGGATCGCACGCGATCCACGAACCTCATCGAACGCACAGGGCCCTTGCGCGGCTTCGACTCACTCGAATCAGTTTCAAGCGTTGAGGCTTCGATTGGTTAACCCGGGGACGTCGCGATCTATTCCCGCGGCGATGCACGTTTTCAGCCGACGGGCGTCGGCATCAACGGGAGAGATGAAGGAGAGAAAGCGCGGAGGACGAGCCGGATGAGGAGTCCGGCAAGGCGCCAGCCAGCACCCGTCCACCGCGATCGAATTGTGACGCAAGGCAGCGTGAAGATCATCGCTGCTCGCGTTGAAGATGCCTTGCCTATCTCGCAACAATGAAGCGCGCGAATCCGATGCTCAATGCGCGTCCGGCACGAGATGCACGCGTTTCTCGGTCGCGGCTTCGACGGCCTTACGGGAATACAGCAACGGGAAGTACTGTCCGTCGAGCCACATCTGCGCGAGATCACGGTAATGCGGGCTATCCGGGTCACCCGACTCGCCAGAAAGATTCACCGCACGCGAGCCGTCCCAGTTGCCGACATCGACGACCACACGAAACGAAGGCCCGTTGGTCTCGCGGAAATCGTTCGCGCGATACGTCGACTGATTCGGCGTATACGCGCTGCCGCCCTTTCCGATTGGCCCGACGTTGAGCTTCGCGCGCATATCCGCATCGACGACATCGGCCAAAGGATGCGCGTTCATGTTCGTCTGCAGCTTTCCCCATTGCCACTGGCTTGCATCGTCGCCTTGCAGATGCCGCATTTCCACATAGGCATCGTGCAGGCTCGACATCAGCACGGCATTGCGTTTGGCTTGAGCGTTATCGCCGAAACGCGCCTCAGGGTGTTCGAGCGTGTCGAGCATCACGGCTGTATCGGGTGCGCCGAACGATGCCGCCGCGTTCTTCGGCAAGACCGCTTCCTTGAATGTGCGTCCGAGATGCCGCGACAGCCACACCTCTTCGAGCGCGGCTTGCGGCGAATCGGCGCCCATGTGTGCATCCCAGCCCTTGAGCATCGCGAGTGCGGCGCGCGTGTCTTCGTCATCGCTCGACAGCGGCGCGAGCAATGCGACGAGTCTGCGCGCCGGAATCGAAACGATATCGTTCTGCAAGCGCTCCGAGTCTTCGATCGACACCTTGGGCAGCGACTTCAACACTTCATCGATACGCTGATGTCGCGACCCGTTGGTCCATTCGAAACCGAGCTTGCGCTCGGCATACGGATAAGCCGCCGGCAAATTCATTTCATTCGACGTAGTGAAATAGGCTTGCGCAGGGTTATAGACCGAAGGCATCGCATCGCGCGGCCAGAAGCCCGCCCATTCATAGCGGCCATCGCCGGGCACGGGCATGAGGCCGTCCCAGTTCGGGCGTATCGGCGCAAGCCCGCTCGGGACCCAGCCTATGTTGCCGTCCTTGTCCGCGTAGACCTGATTGACGGTCGGCGCGCCCCAGGTCGCGAGCGATGCCTTGAATTGCGCGTAGTTCTTCGCGCGCATGTAGCGCATCGAATCGAAGTATGGCGACATCCCCGGCGACAGCCACGCGGTACGCACCGCGAATGCGCGATGCCTGGTTTCCTCCGTATAGATCACAGGGCCGTGACGCGTGAATAACAGATCGACCGTGACAGGCGATCCGTTGCGCACCGCGACCTGTTCGTGCACGACGCGCATCGGCTCCCACTTGCCCTTGTAGCGATACTGCCGCGGATTCGCGGGATTCAGCTCATACACATAGAGATCTTCCTGATCGATATTGAAGATCGTGAGCCCGTAAGCGATCGAACCGTTATGCCCGATCGAAATGCCCGGCGCGGAAGGCTCGCCCGCGCCGATGATATCGAGCGTCGGCGTGCTGATCTGCTGGATGTATCGAAGGCTCGGCGCCGCGTACGCGCGGTGCGGATCGTTCGCCATGATCGCGCGGCCCGTCGCCGACTTCGATGGCGCGATGACCCAGTTGTTGCTGCCTTCGGTGACTTCCTCGGGATTGTCGGCTGCGGCGATCATCGTCGCCGATGCATCCGCGCTCTTCATCGACTCCTTCGTTACGCGCACGCCTTGCGTCGCGAGCGTGAAGACCTTGAGCACGTCATCGGGGAGGCATGGATCGAGGCCGGCAGGCATCTGGGCTTTCCAAGGCGGCTGCAGCCCGAAGCGCACGGAATCAGCATCGAGCGAACTCTTGCACGCCACACGCGCACGCGCGACTTCACTCGTCAGATTTCGCGTGAGACCGTGACTGCGAATGCGCACGATGTCGTTCGCATTCCATTTCGCCGGCCAATAGCCGATCTTGCGAAACTCATAGGGCATGCGGTCCGGATGCGCTGCGAGCCAGTCGATGTACGCGTTGACGCCTGCGGCAAAGCGCACGGCAGCAGGCTTTGCATCGGGACCATAACGCTGCCATTCGGTCGCCATGTCGCCGCGATAGAGAAAGAGCCGTGTCGCCTTGTCCTGCTCCACGTAGGCCGGGCCGAACACTTCCGACAGCTCACCGAGTCCCCGCCTGCGCCATAGATCGATCTGAAACATACGGTCGCGTGCGGCATTAAAGCCTTGTACAAAGAACGCATCGCTGTCGTTGGCCGCGAAGATATGCGGTACACCCCAGTGGTCGATCAGAATGTCCGATGGCTGCGAGAGTCCCGCTACAGCGATCGTTTCGTCGGCGAGAGCATCAGCCAGCGCGACTCGGGCCGCAAGCGGTCCGCAGAGCGATGCACCGATCATCAGTGCGAGCAGGCGTTGTCTCTTCCTTCCCTTCATCTTGGCGTCTCCTTTTTTTATCGGTATTGATTCGAGTCACGCGGATATCGCAATGTAATGCGAATGCACAGCACGCGCAAAGGTGGACTTGTCCTGCCAGACTGGATTTCGATACACGAAGTAGCGCACGCACGAGAATGCAAGCACATCCCGCGTGTCATTTTTACTCATACCGTCCATGCGACTTGCCGGTATTTACTTCCTCGCTACCGGTTCGTGACCGAGCGTACGAATCCATCGCTCCGAGCGCCCGTTCCCCGCTTTCATTCGGCAGACGCCTTGCCGACGCAGTCCTCTTCTATCCTTGTCTTGAACGCCGAAGCGCGGGCCCCAGGCGCGCTCCGATTGACAGCAACCAAGCGCCTCGTTTATTGTTTGGTAGACCAACCAAATGAAAGACAACCTGATCATGGAGTACGCCATGAGCCGCATCACCGGCATACCGTTCTATCTACTTTTCGCCGCGGCACTCGCGGCGTGCTCTCATCAGGACCGCGACGTCTATCAGGGCTATGTCGAGGGAGAGTTCGTCTACCTCGGCTCGTCGCAATCCGGCAAGCTCGCCACATTGTCCGTCGCCCGCGGGCAAACGCTTAAAGCGGGCGCGAGCACGTTCGCGCTCGAATCCGTCGATGAAACCGCGGCACTCGATCAGGCGCAACGCCAGTTGACTGCCGCGCAGTCGCAACTCGAAGACATCCTCACAGGTAAGCGCGCACCCGAAATCGCTTCGGTGCGCGCGCAACTCGCGCAGGCACGCGCGAACGCCCGCAAGGCCGCATTGCAACTGAGCCGCGACGAAGCGCAGTTCAGTGCAGGCGGCATCGCAAAAGGACAACTCGACGATTCGCGCGCCAATGCCGATGCTGCCGCTGCGCAAGTGCGCGATCTCGCCGAACAAGTCGACATCGCACGCTTGCCCGGGCGTCCTCAGCAGATCGAAGCGCAGCGCGCGCAAGTGGCCGCCGCGAAGGCGTTCGTCGTCCAGGCTCAATGGAAAGTCGATCAAAAGCGTGTCGCGGCGCCAGCGGACGGACTCGTGTACGACACGCTCTATCGCGTCGGAGAATGGGTGCAGGCTGGCACGCCCGTCGTGCAGATGCTGCCGCCGCAGAACGTGAAGGTTCGCTTCTTCGTGCCAGAGAGCGCAGTGGGCGGTCTCGCGGCGGGGCGCGCCGTATCGATTCATTGCGACGGCTGCGCGCAAGACGTGCCCGCGACGATCTCCTACGTGTCGAATCAGGCGGAATACACGCCGCCCGTGATCTATAGCAACGAAAACCGCTCGAAGCTCGTGTTCATGATCGAGGCGCATCCGCAACGGGCCGATGCAGCGAAGCTCCATCCCGGCCAACCCGTCGCGGTGAGGGTGCAATGAACGCGCAAGACACACCTTACGTCATCGACGTACACAATCTCAACAAGCGTTTCGGCGACAAGCACGTCGTCAACGATGTGTCGTTGCAGGTCGCGCGCGGCGAGATCTTCGGCTTTCTCGGCCCGAACGGCAGTGGCAAGACAACCTCCATCCGCCTGATGTGCGGCCTGCTCACGCCCGATTCGGGTAGCGGCACGTGTCTCGGCTACGACATCGTCCGCGAAAGCGAAGAGATCAAGCGCAACGTCGGCTATATGACGCAGCGTTTCTCGTATTGGGAAGACCTGACGATCCGCGAGAATCTCGACTTCGTTGCGCGCATCTATCAAATGGAAAACCGCCGCGAAGCCGTGGACCGCGCGCTCGAAGCGCTGGGTTTGCAAAGCCGCGCGAAGCAACTGACGGGTTCGCTCTCGGGCGGATGGAAGCAACGCCTCGCGCTCGCCGCATGCATGTTGCACGAGCCGAAACTGCTGCTGCTCGATGAACCGACCGCGGGCGTCGATCCCACCGCGCGCCGCGACTTCTGGGAAGAGCTGCATCGGCTCGCGGCGAAAGGCATTTCCGTTCTCGTCAGCACGCATTACATGGACGAAGCCGAGCGCTGTCACAAGCTCGCGTATATCGCATACGGCAAGCTGCTCGCGCAAGGCACCGCGAACGAGGTCATCGCGTCGCAAAACCTCGCGACGTGGAGCATTCACGGCGAGCATCTCAGCGCGCTCTCCGAGCGCTTGCGCAAGACACCGGGCATCGATCAGACGGTCGTGTTCGGCTCGGCGCTCCATGTGAGCGGCAGCGATCATGCCGCGCTGGAACAGGCCGTGCGTGATGCGACGAAAGACGCCGCAACGCGTGCGGAGCCCATCGAAACCGGGCTCGAAGACGTCTTCATCTATCTGATGAGCCGCTCGACCGACAACTTCAAGGTGAGGTCATGAAGGCCGGCGATCGCATCGCGCTCTTCGCGCGCTTCTCCGTCACGCGCTGGTGGAGCATTGTGATCAAGGAGTTTCTGCAGCTTCGGCGCGACCGCATCACATTCGGCATGATCATCGGCTTGCCGATCGTGCAGCTCGCGCTCTTCGGTTACGCGATCAACACGGACCCGAAGCATCTGCCCACCGCCGTGATCGTCGGCGATCAAAGCCCGTTTTCGCGCAGCTTCATCGCTGCGATGGAGCACTCCGACTACTTCGATATCGTCGACACGCTGCCCGACGACGAAGCCGGCCGCCGCGCGCTCGCACAAGGCCGCGTGCTTTTCGTGCTCAGCATTCCAGCCGATTTCTCGCGCAAGCTGTTGCGCGGCGAGCGGCCAGCGCTGCTCGTCGAAGCCGACGCCACCGATCCAAACGCGGTCAGCAAAGCGAGCAATTCACTGTCAGCGCTCGTGCAATCCGTGGCAAGCAAGGACCTCACCGGCCCGCTCGCGCGCTTGAACGGCACGCCCGCCGCTTTCGACGTGCAGATCCACAACCTCTATAACCCCGAAGGCATCACGCAATACAACGTCGTGCCTGGCCTGATGGGCGTGATCCTCACGATGACGCTCGTGATGATGACAGGCCTTGCGATGACACGCGAACGCGAACGCGGCACGATGGAGAACCTGCTCGCGACACCGGTGCGCCCCGTCGAAGTGATGACGGGCAAGATCGTGCCCTACGTATTCATCGGCCTCATTCAGGCATCGATCATTCTCGCGGCCACGCGCTTCGTGTTTCATGTGCCGCTCGTCGGCAATCCGCTCGCAATCTACCTCGCCGCGCTGCTGTTCATCGCCGCGAATCTGACGGTGGGCATCACGCTGTCGTCGCTCGCGCAGAATCAGCTTCAGGCGATGCAACTGACCATGTTCTACTTCCTGCCGAACATTCTGCTTTCGGGCTTCATGTTTCCATTCGCGGGCATGCCCGCGTGGGCCCAGTTCATCGGCAATCTGCTGCCGCTCACTTACTTCAATCGCCTGATACGCGGCATTCTGCTCAAGGGCAACGGCTGGGCGGACCTGTGGCCTTCGGTCTGGCCGATGGTCCTCTTCACCGTCATCGTGATGGGTATTGCGCTGCGCTTCTACCGGCGCACGCTCGATTAGGGAGACGTCGATGAAACCGCTTCTTCCGCTTTGTGTGCTCGTGCTGTGCGGCTGCACTGTCGGCCCCGACTTTCACGCGCCCGCGCCCCCCGCTACGCAGACCTATGTCAAAACGACTGTCGCGGCGCAAAGCTTTCCCGCCATTGATCACGCGTTGCCGCGCTGGTGGACGCAGTTCGGCTCGGATGCGCTAAACCGCCTCGTCGATCGCGCATTGAGCGACAGTCCCACGCTCGAGCAAGCCCGTGCGAAGCTCGTGCAAGCGCGTGAAGACTACCGCGCGCAAGCGGGCGCGACGTACTTCCCCGCCATCGACGCCTCGGTCTCCGGCACGCGCCAGAAGGTGGACCCGGCCGCGTTCGGCGTGCCCATTCCGAGCCCCGGCCCCTTCACGCTCTACGATGCATCGGTCAGCGTGTCGTACACGCTCGATATCTTCGGCGGCGAGCGGCGGGCGCTCGAAGCGTTGCGCGCGCAAGTGGACTACCAGTCCTTCGAACTCGATGCGGCGCGTCTCTCGATCGCGGGCAATGTCGTCGCCGCCGCGATCCGGCGCGCTTCAGTGCAGCAACAGATCACGCTTACCGAGCGCCTCGTCGATGCACAGATGCGGCAACTGTCGATCATGGAAGGCCGACTGCAAGCGGGCGGCGTCGCGCTGTTCGATGTGCGCAGCCAGCGCACGCTCGTCGAGCAGACGCGCGCGAATCTGCCATCGCTCGTCACGCAACGCGATCAGGCCGATCACCGGCTTGCGGTATTGATCGGCGTCGAGCCTTCCGTCGCCGACTTCGATGCGATCACGCTCGACTCGCTGCGTCTGCCAGACAGCGTTCCGCTCACGCTGCCTTCGACGCTCGCCCGCGAACGTCCCGACATCCGTGCATCGGAAGCGTTGCTGCATCAGGCGAGCGCGAATGTCGGCGTGGCCACGGCCGATCTCTATCCGAAGTTCTCGCTTTCGGCGGGCGTGGGAACCCAGCGCACGAACATCCACGACATGCTCAATAGCCTGAACGTATGGAATGTCGGCCTGAATCTCACGCAGCCGCTGTTTCATGGTGGCGAACTGCGCGCGAAGAAGCGTTCGTCGGAAGCGGCTTACGATGCAGCCATGCAAGCCTATCGACAAACCGTGCTGGACGCGCTTCAGCAAGTCGCCGACAGCCTGACGGCGCTTCAGAACGATGGCGATGCATTGCAAGCGCGCCGCGTAGCAGCAAACCAGGCGCAAGCGAATCTCGATACCAACAACGCGCGGTATGCGGCAGGCGGCGTGAGCCGTTTCGATTTGCTCGACACGCAACGCCAGGCGCTGCAAACGCAACTCGATTACGCGCTCGCGCAAGCGAGCCGCCTGTCTGATACGGCCGCGCTCTTTCAGTCGCTAGGCGGCGCCGGCGAGGACACGAAAGCTGCGATCAAACCGGTTGCATCGACTAATTAGCGAGCGTCCCGAGCCGATGCTTGAGCACCTTGCCGCTCGCCGACACCGGCAGCGCACCGAGAATGCGGATCGAGGAAGGCCGCTTGTACGGCGCGAGCCGAGCGCTCACCCACTGAGCGAGTTCGTCTTCATCCGCCGTGCAGCCTGGCCTCAGTTCGACGAACGCGAGCACGTCCTCGTTGCCCCGCGCGCTTCGCCCGATCACGGCGGAATGCAGCACGGCGGGATGACTGTTGAACGCCTGCTCCACTTCGGCGGGATGCACATTGAAGCCCGAACGGATGATGAGCTCCTTGCTGCGTCCGACGATATACAGATTGCCGTCCTCGAAGTGCGCGAGATCGCCGGTCTTGAGCCATCCGTCCGTCGTCACCGTGGCGGCCGTTTGCACCGCATCACGGTAATAGCCGAGCATCACGTTCGGGCCGCGCACCCATAGTTCGCCGGTGTCGTCGCTCTCGCTCTCACGCGCGAGCGGCACGATGCGCGCCTCGACGCCGGGAATCAACGGGCCCACGGACGAATCGCGCGCCGGCGCATCGAGCAGCGTGTTCGACACCGTCGGGCTGCTTTCTGTCATGCCGTAACCGTTGTGCAAGGGCACGCCGTAAAACGCTTCGGCAGCGGACTTGAGTGTCGTGTCGAGCGGCGAGCCGCCGCTATAGACGAATCGCAGCGAGGGTGCATTCAGGCCGCCGCGTGGCGTGAAATGATCGATCAGCTTCGCGTGCATCGCGGGCACGCCCTGAAAGATCGTCATGCGTTCCTCGCTGAGCACGCGTCCCGCGCGCTTGGCGTCGAAGCGCGCCGCGAGCCGCAGCGTCGCGCCCGCATAGAGCGAGCCGAGACACATGGATGCAAGACCGAACACATGCGAGATCGGCAACACGGCATACACGCGATCGTCGGAACCCACACGGCGCAGCGTGCTCGACACCGCGGCGACGAAGAGCAGATTGCGATGCGACAGCATTACGCCTTTCGGTGCGCCTGTCGTGCCGGTCGTGTAGATGAGCGCCGCGCACTGCTGGTCCGAAGGCAGGCCGTGCGGTTCTTGCGCGGAAGTCGTTTCGATGGCGCTCAGCGCAAACGCACCGATCGGCGTTGCTTCGAGCGATTCGACCACGGCACCATCGCGTTGCGCGTGACGCGCGGCATCGTCGGATGCTTCCACGGTATAGAGGGCGATGCGCGGCGTCGCATGCGCGCGGATCGCATCGAGTTCGACAGGGGACAGTCGCGCATTCGCGACGAGCGCCCATGCGTCGAGACGGCTCACGGCAAAGAGCGATGCGACGAGCGCGACGCTGTTTTCGCCGGTCAGCATCACGCGGTCGCCGGCTCGTACGCCCGCAGCCGCAAGACGCGCGGCGAGCGCATCGACGGCATCGTCGAGTTGCGCATAGGTCAGCGTCCGCGCGTCTTCATGCAACGCAATGTGATCGGGATGCGCCTTCGCGCCGCGCGAGACGATCGCGTCGATGCGCGACGGCAGCGACGCAATGAGCGTGTTCGTATCCATATCGAGCGATAGCGTTCGTGACTTTCAGGCACGCATGATAACGCTCGTGCATCATCCTGCGAAACGCGGCTCGGGAATGCCACGCACGCCGAGACCCGTCACTGCGAACAAGCCGCCCTTGTCCCGCTCTTTCTGCGGAATGCCCCACATTGGGCGGCCCATCGTCGATACATAGAGGATGTCGAGATTCGGCCCGCCGAACATCACGCTCGTCAGATTGCGCACCGGAAACGGCACGATGCGATCGAGCTTCCCGTCAGGCGCAAAGCGCAGGATGCGCCCGCCGAACACGAGCGCGGACCAGACATAGCCTTCCTCGTCCACGGTCGCGCCATCGAACGTGCCCGCCATGTCATGCGCGGATGCGAAGAGGCGCTTGTTCGTCGCCGCGCCCGTTTCGATGTCGTAGTCGTATGCGTACATCTCCTTGCTGTACGTGTCTGTGAAGTAGAACGTCTGGTCGTCGGGGCTCCAGCATGGACCGTTCGAACAACTGATGCCGCTATCGAGTCGCGCGACCCTGCCGTCCGTATCGAGCCGGTAGAGACCGCCGCTGCGCGTGGAGCGCTGACCGCGATCGGCGTCGTAGCGATCGAAATCGTAGGACATCGTCCCCGCGACGAAGCGGCCACGTCGATCCACCTTGCCGTCGTTGAAACGCGTCTCGGGATCGTCGCTTTCCGGATCGGCGATGAACTGCACAGTCTGCGCGTCGAAGTCGTAGAAATGCAGGCCGTTCGCGAGCGCGACCACCGCGCCGCCTTGCTCGCGCAATGCCATCGATCCGATATGACGCGGCACGAAATAGCGCTTTACGTCACTGCCATCCGCGCGGCAGCTATAGATCTCTGCGGCGGTGCTGTCGATCCAGTACAGGCGTTCCTCCTTGACGTCCCAGAGCGGCCCTTCGCCGAGGTGATTGTTCGCATCGACCAGCAAGCGTACTTCGGCCATCGTCATCTCCTTTGGTTAGTCGTCACCGTCCTTGACATCGCGCCGGTGCGCGAGCAGCGCCATCAGGCGTCGATCGCGCCAGCGGCTGCGTTCCTCGATGCTTTCGCGCGGCAGCACGGCGCGGCGTTCCGCATCGAGCCTGTGAAGCGTATCGGCGGACCAGTCGAACGGCGTGCGCCCCGACGCAATCGTGCGATACGTGCCGCCGTAGCGCGCTGCGTAATCCGCCACGCCGCCGGGCGCGTTCAGGTCGATCGTTTCGAACGGCCCCATGAACGACCAGCGCATCGCAAGGCCGTCGCGAATCACGGTGTCGAGATCGGCGGCGCTCGCATAGCCTTGTTCATAGAGGCTCAACGCTTCGTCGAGCAGCGCGCCTTGCAGTCGATTGAGCAAGAACCCCGAGATTTCCCCGTTGACGGTCACGGGCTTTTGTCCCGCCCGTTCATAGATGGCACGGGCGCGCTCCACCGCTTCATGCGCGGTCCACGGCGCGCCGCACAACTCGACGAGCGGCACGAGCGAAGGCGGATTGACCGGATGCGCGACGAGGCAGCGCGCGCGGCCTGCAATACCCTCCGTGAATGTCGATGCGGGCAGTCCCGAGGTCGAACTTGCAAGCAGCGCATCAGGCTTCGTCAGACGATCCAGTTCGACGAACAACGCGCGTTTCGCTTCCACCACTTCCGCAATGTTCTCCTGCACGAGATCCGCATCGGCGACGGCGTCGGCCAGGCTTTCGCATGCGGTGATGCGCGAGACGATCGTATCGACGGGTTCGTCGATCAGGTGAAAGGACGCGAGATCCTGCAGGCTTTCGCGGATCGACGGAATCGCGCCCGCGAGCATGTCCTTCGATGCATCGTGAATCTTCACGTCGAAACCGCTCTTCGCGAATACGATCGCCCACGCGCGGCCGATGCGGCCCGAGCCGATCACCGCAATGTTCTTCGCTTGCATCTGTGTCTGTTCCTCATTCGAGTTGGTTCAGCCTTTCTTGTCCCGCAGCGTGATGACAGCCGCCAGCACGACGAGTCCGTTGATGATGTCCCGCACCGCGGGCGGCACGGTGGTTCCCGCAAGCAAGGTCCCGAGCGCCGTGAGCAGCAACGCACCGCCGAACACGCCGAGATAGTGGCCGCGTCCACCGGTGATGAGCGCGCCGCCGACCACGACCACGGCAATCGACGGCAGCAGATACGGATCGCCCATGCCGAGGAACGCTTGCGAGCTGAACCCCGCGAGCAGCAGGCCGACGATCGCCGAGCAAAGACCGGAGAGGCAATATACGGCGATCAACGTGTTGCCTACGCGCACGCCCGAGAGCTTCGCCGCGACGGGCGAATTGCCGAGCGCATACACGCGCCGCCCGAACGGCGTGCGATGCAACAGCAACAACGCGACGACGAGAAACACCGGCACGCTCCACGCCGCGAGCGACAGCGGCCCGACTCGACCGTTGGTGAATTCGCTGATCGACGAGGGTGACCATCCTTGCGGCGAGCCGTTGCAATAGATCAGCGTCAGCCCTTGCAGCAAGCCATTCGCAGCAAGCGTGACGACGATGGGCGGCAAGCCGAGCATGACGACGCCCACGCCGTTGAACACGCCCACGAGCAACCCGACGAGCAGCACCATCGGCACCGCCCACGCGGCCGCGCCGTTCATGCCGTGCGTGAGTCCTGTCAACAGGACGCCGGATAGCGTGATGAGCCAGGGCATCGAGAGATCGAGTCCGCCCGTCAGAATCACCGCACCCTGCCCCAGCCCGAGAATCGCGAGGAACAAGGTCAACGTGAGCAGGCTGCTGTAGAAGTTCGCGCTGACGAGCACGCCGGGACCATAGACGAAGCCCGTGATGATGACGACCGCAAAGAACAGCAGATACGCCGGAACGACATATTTGACCCATTCGCGATTGCGCTCGATCCAGTCGGCGATCGGACGGCCCTTCAACTCCGTGTTCTCGACCGGACGAAAATCGTCGACCTCGAACGTGACGCGTCGCGCGTTTCTGTCGTCGCGCGCCCGTGTTCCCGTTCGCATCGCCTTGAACCACTGCGCCGCATGACGGGCGGATTCGTGCGCCGCCGACTGCTTGCCGATCGACGAACCGAGCACCGCGAGCATCAGGATCACGGCTTCAGCGATCGTCGTGAAGAACGCCGACACGTTCAGCACGAGCAGGATGTTCACGGTGATCATCAGCGTCATCGCGGCGAACACGGTGCCGACGCAACCGCCGCGCCCGCCGCCAAGCAGCGTGCCGCCGAGCACGACGGCAGTGAACATCGAAAGCAGCAAGGGACGACCGACGAGCGGATCGGCCGAACCCGTCTGCGCCGATACATACAGGCCCGCCGCCGCGTAGAACATGCCTGCGAGCGCATACGTCGAGATGCGATAGCGCGTGACCGGCATGCCGTTCGCATACGCGCCGTCAGGATCGCTTCCGAGCGCATAAAGCCCCACGCCAAAGCGCGTGCGCTTGATGAACGACCAGATCAGCAACGCGAGAATCAGCAAGGCGGCCGACATCGGCATCTTGTCGGCAATGAGATCGGCCGTGAGCACCGCGCCGAACTGATCGCCAACGCTGCCGCCCGGCTTGTTCTGAATCAGCAGCGTGAGGCCTTGCACCATGAACATCGTCGCGAGCGTGACGACGATGGATTGCAGGCGAAACCATGCGATCAGCGCGCCGTTCACGAGGCCGATACCGCCGCCGATCGCGAGAATCAGCGCGGCGCCCGCCCACTGTTCGATGGGTGACCCCTGCACGAAGCGCACCGCGAGCACGTTCGCGAGCGACACGACCGCCGACGCCGACAGATCGAAGCCGCCCGACAACACGACGATCGTCTGCCCGATCGCCGCGAGCGCGAGCGTGGTCGCGCTCGAAATCACCGAGCCGATGTCATAGAGCCCGACGGGCGTCGCGGACAGCGCGACCCATGCGGCGAGCATCGCGAGCAACGCGCTGATCGCGATGATGAGCCCGCGATTATGATCGATGCGCGCGCCCCAACCCAGGCGCGCGCCCGGCCGCACGATCTCGCTTTCGGGCGACGCAACGGCTATCTTCATGAGCAACCTCTCAACTGGAAAGCATCTTGCGCATCACGTTCTCTTCGGTGAGCGCATCGCCGCTCAGCTCGCCGACATTGCGGCCGCGATACATCACCGAGACGCGATCGCACACGTTGACGAGTTCGGGCACATCGGTCGAATAGAACAGCACGGAGCCGCCCGCTGCCGCGAACGCGCGCATCAACACGAAGATCTGATGCTTGGTACCGACGTCGATGCCGCGCGTCGGGTCGAACATGAGCCAGACGCGGCTCTGCGTGAGCAGCCATTTCGCCATCGCGATCTTCTGCTGATTGCCGCCCGAGAACGACAGGCACGGCTTGTAGAGCGCGCGCGGATTCACCTCCATCTGCGCGAGCGAGCGGCGTATCGCGGCCTGCTCGCGCTTTCGATCGATAAGGCCGAAGCGCGTATAGCGGCCGATCACCGGCAGGGACACGTTCTCGCCGCCCGGCAGGCGCAGGAACAGGCCTTCGGTCTTGCGATCCTCCGGCAGGAAGCTCGTCGATACGCCGGCCTTCAGCGAATCCGCCGTGCAGGTCAGCGTGACCGGCTTGCCGTCGATGCGTATCTCGCCATCGTCGATATAGGTCGCGCCGAACAGCGCTTCGAACAGCTCGCGTTGCCCCATGCCCTGCAGCGCCGCGATGCCGTGCACTTCGCCAGGCTTCACGGCAAGATCGAAATCGGTCACGACGCCATCGACGCGAACGTTGCGCGTCTCAATCGCGGGCGTCGCGTCGCGCTTCACTGAAGCGACCTTCGGCGGATACTTCGCCTCCATCGACCGGCCGATGACGAGGCGGATCACTTCGTCATCGGAGATATCGGCGGCGTCGAATGCGCCCACGTCGCGGCCATTGCGATACACCGTGAGACTGTCGCAGAACTCGCGCACTTCCTGCATCCGATGCGAGATGAACACGAAGGTCACGTCGCTCGCCTTCAGTTCGTCGATGCGCCTCGACAGCCACGCGACATCGCGTCCCGACAGCGCCGAAGTCGGTTCGTCGAGCAGCAGCACCTTCGGCCGGCGCACGATCGCCTTCGCGATCTCGATCTTCTGCCGCACCGGCAGTGAAAGATCGCGGATATACGCGCCCGGACGCACATCGGACAGTTCGAGCCTGTCGAGCCATTCTGCCGCCTGCCGCTGCGCATCGCGCTTCCTGATGCGCCCGAGAAAACCCGTCGGCTCATACGACATCAGCAGGTTTTGCGCGACCGTGAGATCGCGCACGAGCGTCATCTCCTGAAACGCCGTCTGCACGCCCGCGCGATGCGCGTCTTTCGGGCCGCGCATCGTCACGTCGCGGCCCATCACACGGATGCTGCCCGCGTCCGGCTGCATCAATCCCGACAACAGCTTGACCGTGGTGGACTTGCCCGCGCCGTTCTCGCCGAGCAGCGCATGCACGGCGCCGCGTTTCACCGAGAACGACGCGCCATCGAGCGCGACGGTCGCGCCGAAGCGTTTCGTCACCTTCGACAGATCGATCGCCAGTGATGCGTCGTTCATCGCCATGCCTCAGTCCTGATTACCTGTCAGAGCCGCGTTGAAGCCCACTTCCTTCGTGTCTTCCGAGTAGATGTCCGCGAACCAGCCCGGCGGCACCTTGTCCGGCGGGAACGCCGTGCAGCCCGCCTTCAGCTCGTCGATGCTGCCGGTCTTGCACAGCTTCGACTCCGATGTCAGCACGAGCGGCAGCTTCAGCGTCACGCGCTGCGGAAAGTCGCCGCCATCCAGCTTCTTCACGGCCATCTTGAGCGCCATCGCGCCGGAGTACGGCGGCGCGCCGTAAGAGATCGAGCGATAGCCGATGGAGCGATAGCCGCCCTGCCCCTTCACTTCACCCGGCGGCAGCATCTGCACGCGATGCCCGTTCGACGATTCGCCCGCGCACGGCTTGATCTTGTCGTCGGCGATGCCCGCCTCGAGCTGCATCGACGCGGCCGTGAAGCAGCCCACCTGCATCCACAGGCCGTCGATCTTGTCCCAGCTATTCGTCGCGAGAATCTTCGAGAGCTCGGTCTTCGCGGTCGCCTGGCTCCACATGCCCGTGCCTTCCGCGACGATCTTCATGCCCGGGAACTTCGCGAACACGGCCTTCGCCGCTTCGGTGCGCGCACGGTCCACGGACGTGCCCGGCACCCCCGTGATCATCACGACGTTGCCCTTGCCGTTGAGCGTCTTGGCGAGCCATTCGGCGGTGACGGTGCCGGCCTGATGCTGATCGATCGTGACGTTGTGCGCGCACGGCTCGGTCACTTCGCCGTCATACGCCGCGACGACGACCCCCTTCGAGCACGCATTCTTGATCGCCCGATTGAGCGCGGTCGGCGAGATGGGATAGATGACGATCGCCTTCGCGCCGGCCTGCACCATCGAATTGATCTGCTGGATCTGCTTCTGCGCGTCGGTGCCCGCGACCTGCACTTCGAGATCGACCTTGTCCTTGAGCGCGGGCGTGTTGGCCATCGCCTTCACCATATTCGCGGCTTCCGTCTGCCAGTCGTTGCCGACATAGCTCATCGACAAGAAGATCTTGTACTTGCCGGCCGCGTGCGCCTGGCCCGAGACGGCGAGCGCCGCCGCGAACGCGAGGCCGAGCGCGGCCCGTCCCGCATGACGAATCGACTGCGTCAATGCTTTCATGTCTTCCTCCGGTCTTCGTATGGTTATGAAGCGGGCGCTTCTAGGTTCGGACGTGCGGCAGGCGAGCGCTCGCAGGCAAGGCGATGCCCGCGCTGCCGGGAACGACGTTCGGATCGTGTCCGGGTATGACGAAATCGGCGATCTGGCGAATGCGCGAAAGCGAGCCGATTTCCGCGAGCGTTTCATGCACGATGCCCACCGGCACGAGATCGACGATGTTCTCCATGCAGTTCGCGCAATCGCCCGCGATCAGCACGACGCCTTCTTCCGTATCGACCGCGACGGACTGATGCCCCGGCGTATGGCCCGGCGTCGGCACGACGCGCACGCCGGGCACGATATCGGTCACGCCGTTCACGAACTGCCAGCGAAAATACGCGAGCGGCTCGCGGCCGATCAGGAACTCCTGGTAATACGTGGCCTGCGTCGGCAGCGGATGGCCCGCGTATTCCCACTCGGCCGCCTGCACGATGAAACGTGCATTCTTGAAGAGCGTGTTGCCGCCCGAATGGTCGTAATGCAGATGCGTGTTGATGACGATATCGACGTCATCCGCGCTCCAGCCGACGTATTCCTTCAACGCGCGCTCGAGCTTTTCTTCCGGCGCCTGATCGCACGGGCACACGAAGTTCGAGACCCAGCCCGGATCATGAATGCCGGTATCGACGACGATCTTCTTCTGCGCGCCGACGATCGCCGTCGACCACACCGGCACCTTCATCTGCTGGCCGAAGTAGCGGCCATACACCTGCGACGAGCGATCGACGGTGAGCCAGCCCGTCGGCATCGCGACTACTTTCAGCTTCGCGTTCACGATGCCCTCCGTCGTCAGAAATTGGTGTCGCTCGCGCCCTTGAGCGCGAGCATCTCGCGCGCTTCGGCGGGCGTCGCGATATCGAGCGACAGGCCTTCGATCACCTGGCGGATCTTGCGCACCTGCGCCGCGCTCGATTCGGCGAGCTTGCCCGGCTCGATCCACAGCGAGTCTTCGAGGCCGACGCGCACGTTCGATCCCTGCGCGACGCCGATCGAACCGAGCGGAATCTGGTTGCGACCCGCGCCGAGAATCGACCACACGTAGTCCTTGCCGAAGAGCCGATCCGCGGTGCGCTTCATGTGCGCGAGATCTTCGGGATGCGGCCCGATGCCGCCGAGCAGGCCGAACACGCTCTGCACGAAAAACGGCGGCTTCGCGAGCCCGCGATCGACGAAGTGCGCGAGGTTGTACAGATGCGAGATGTCGTAGCACTCGTACTCGAAACGCGTGCCGTTCGCGCTGCACGACGTGAGGATGTATTCGATATCCGCGAAGGTGTTCTTGAACACGAGATCGCGGCTGTTCTCCAAATGCTTGCGCTCCCACTCGTACTTGAGATCCTTGAAGCGCTCCAGCATCGGATAGAGGCCGAAGTTCATCGAGCCCATGTTGAGCGACGCGACTTCCGGTTTGAAGTGATGCGCCGGCTTCAATCTCTCCGCGACGGTCATGTGCGGACTGCCGCCCGTCGTGATGTTGATGACGGCATCGGTATTCGCCTTGATGCGCGGCAGGAACTCCTGAAACACGGCGGGATCCTGCGTCGGATGGCCGTCGTTCGGATCGCGTGCGTGAAGATGCAGAATCGCCGCGCCTTCCTGTGCGGCTGCGAGCGCTGCATCACCGATCTGTTGCGGCGTCAGCGGAAGATACGGCGACATCGAAGGCGTATGGATCGCGCCGGTCGGCGCGCATGTGATGATGACCTTGCGTTTCGTTGCCATGTGATCCTCGTTGTTTTACAGGACTTCCACGTTGCCGCACACCGAGATCGCCTGTCCCGAGATGCCGCTGCCCGCGGGCGAGCACAGAAAGAGCGCGGTGGCCGCGACTTCCTCGGGCGTGGTCATGCGGCGCAGCGAGATCTTCTCGACATATTGCTTCTCCATCTCTTCATACGGCAGGTTCAGTTGCTTCGCGCGTGCGGCGATCACGCGCTCGATGCGCGGTCCTTTCACGATGCCCGGCTGTATCGCATTGACGCGGATATTGGACGGCCCCAGTTCGATCGCAAGACTCTTGGTCATGCCGACGACCGCCCACTTCGTCGCGGCATAAGGCGTGCGGAATGCATAGCCGAGCCGGCCCGCCACCGATGACAACGCGATGATCGTCCCGCCGCCGTGCGCGTCGCGCAGCAGCGGCACTGCGCGGCGGGCGAAGTAGAACTGCGCGTTCAGATTGACATCGACGGTTTGCTCCCACTCCTTCACGTCGAGTTCGTCGATGCCGCCCGTCGGCCCCGCGATGCCCGCGTTGTTCACGAGCACATCGAGTCCGCCGAGTTCGCTCTGCACATCGGCGAACACGCGCTCGACCGCATCCTTGTCCGATACGTCCGCGAGCGTCGACGTGATCGCGTTGCACTCCGCGCTCGCTTCGGCTTTCGTCAGTGCATCGATCGCCTCGGGACTCGCATCGCAGACGTGCACGCGCGCGCCTGCATCGATGAACGCGCGCGCGATCACGAGCCCGATGCCCGATGCGCCGCCCGTGATGAGTACGCGCAGGCCCGCCTGCGGTTTCAGCATCTGAAGAACCGTCATGCATGTCTCCTTTTTTGTTGTCGTTGCGGTACAGCTCAGGCGCTCGCTTCCTTCGACATGTCGCCGCTTTGCAGGCGCTCCTGCAAGTCGGCGGCGGCATCGCCGATGTCTTCTTCGATGCCCGCGCGCGCGCCTTCGCCGTCGCCTCGCCAGAGGGCCTCGACGATATGGCGATGCGCGGCCATCGAACGGCGCATATGGGGAATGTCGGGTGCGACGAGATTCAGGAACGGGCCGATACGCATCCAGAGGTTCTGGATCGTCGCGAGCGTGAGGTCGCTCGCGCCGTGCGCGTAGATGGCGATGTGGAACTCGAAATTGCTGCGCAGATAAGCGGGCACGTCGCCCGCTTCCACATGGGCGTCCATCGTGTCGAAAATCGCCTGCAATGCTTCGAGATGGGCGCGCGTCATGCGCGACGCCGCGCGCTTCGCGACCGCGCCCTCGAGCGCGATGCGCACGTCGCGCAGTTCGTCGAGCAACTCGAGCGTCATCGGCGGGACCATCAGCGCGCGGCCGGGGCCGTCGATCAATGCGCCTTCCGCCTGCAGACGCGTGAGCGCGGCGCGCACCGGCATCGTCGAAGAGCCGACTGCTTCCGCGACGCTGCGCAGGCTCAGCAACTGTCCGGGCGCGAAGCGGCCCGTCATGATCGCTTGCCTCAGTTGCGCATAGACGCGGCCGGCCATCGTTTCGCGTGCAACCAATTCGAGCGCGGGTAAGTCCGTCGTCGAGCGTGTCGCCACAATCTGCCTCCGTACTTTCGTTCGGCTGCTGCAATGTCTGCGTATCGTGTGACCTGTGATCACACATCGAGTGACTAAAGTTTCGGACGTGCGCCCGCCCGAGTCAACCTCGAATTGCTAGGTGAAAACGCCGACTCCGGGTATGCGCGCCGCGTCGTAACGCATCAGTCAAAGTAGCCGGTCGAGCACGGTTCCCCGGCCGGTGAGACGAAGCATCGGCCAGCGTGGCACCACGGCCAGACGTTCAAGGACGATACGGTGAACGATGGATGTATTTTGTCCATAGTCCATGACATTGGCGACGACGAGTCTGTCGACCGCTCGCACGGCCGCGAGGAAGCCGATGCTCGATGCCGTGAGATCTGGCCCCGAACTCGCGAAACCCTGATTACGCGAACTTCCCGGAGACCGCCCGCTGAATCTCCGCGAACGCGACCGGCTTCACGAGATGATGATCGAAGCCCGCTTCCTTCGAGCGCTGGCGATCATGCGCCTGCCCGTATCCCGTCACCGCGATCAGCAAGGCGTCGGCGGTTGCGGGGCGCGCGCGCATTTCGCCCGCGAGGCTATAGCCGTCCATCCCCGGCAAGCCGATGTCGAGCAGCACGATTTGCGGCGCGAAGACATCGGAGAGCGCGAGCGCTTCAGCCGCGTCGTGCGCCATGCGCACGTCGAAGCCGTCCGCTTCGAGCAGCAGCGCCATCGCGGTGGCCGCGTCCACGCTGTCGTCGACGACCAGCACGCGCTTGCCGGCCGCCACGCCCACCGGCGCTTCTCCCGCGCCCTGCGCGGCCACCTGGGCATCCAGCGCGAGCGGCAGCCGCACGACGAACTCGCTGCCCGTCTGCGGTCCCGCCGAGAATGCCTCGACGCGCCCGCCCTGCAGCTCGACGAGCGTCTTCGCCAATGGCAGGCCGATGCCGAGCCCGCCCTCCGATCGTTCCAGCGACGTCTCCGACTGCACGAACAGATCGAAGATATGCGGCAGCATGTCGGGCGCGATGCCGATGCCCTTGTCGCGCACGACGATGCGCACTTCGTCGCCGAACTGTTCGGCCTCGATCGCGATCTCGCCCTCTTCGAGGCTGTACTTCGACGCATTCGAAAGCAGATTGCCGAACACCTGCGCAAGCCGCACGATATCGCCGACGATGTAAAGCGGCGCATCCGGCAGCTTCACCGTCAACGTATGGCGCTTTCGTTCGAGCGCGGGCTGCACGGTCTCGATGGCCGCGGCGATCGCCGCCGCGAGATCGACCGTTTCCTGACGCAGCGTGATCTTGCCTTGCGTGATGCGCGCGACATCGAGCAGATCGTCGACAAGATGACTCAGATGCCGCACCTGCCTGTCGATGATCGCGCGCACCGTCGCGAAGTGCTGCACGGAAGGCTCGCGGTCGGGGTCGAGCAAATCCACGGCGTTGCGGATGGGCGCGAGCGGATTGCGCAACTCGTGCGCGAGCATCGCGAGAAACTCGTCCTTGCGACGGTCCGCTTCGCGCAACAGCAGTTCGGCGGCCTTGCGCTCGGAGATATCGTTGACGATGCCCGCGATGCGATACGGCCGCGCCGGATGCCCCGCCGCGCCGCGCACCGGAAACGCGCGCTCCGCCACCCAGCGCGGCCCGCCGCTCGCCCGCACGATGCGATATTCGACCTGATACGGCGTGCCGTTCGCGAGCAGTTGCCGATACGCATCGGCGACATGATGACGATCGAGCGGAAGGATATCGCCGGACCAGTGATCCGGTCCCGGCACGGGCGCGGGCGCGCCGTCGCCCGGATCGAAGAGATGCGCGTAGGCGGGGCTGACGTAAAGCAGTTCGCCGGATGCGGGATCGAGCATCCAGAACACGTCGTCGATATTTTCGGCAAGCTGGCGAAAGCGCTCTTCGCTCTCGCGCAACGCGTTTTCCGCGAGCCGCACGCGCAACAAGGCACGCACATGCGCGATCAGCTCGGCGGGTTCCACGGGTTCGGTCAGATAGCTGTCCGCGCCGCCTTCGAGACCGCGAATGCGATCGAGGCTATGCACCGCCGCCGCCGATGTCTGCAGCACGAGCGCGCTCGCGGTTTCCGGCGACGCCTTGATCTGCCGGCACACTTCGAGCCCGTTGATGTCGGGCAGCTTCACGTCGAGCAGCACGAGATCGGGCGCGTCCACGCGCACGCGTTCGAGCGCGGCGGTGCCCGTCGCCGCTTCGATCACATTGAAGCCCGCGCGCGACAGGATGCGCGTTTTCGCATAGCGCGCGCCGTCGTTGTCGTCGACGTTGAGGATCAGCACCTCGTTCCAGTCGCTTCTCATGATGGCCCCTTGCCCGTCACCGCGTCGAGCGCACCCGGCAGCGCGCCGCCGCCGACCGGCTTGCCGATGAACGCGGCCGCGCCGAGCGCCTGCGCTTCATTGCGATCCTCGACATCGCCGAGCACGACGATCGGAATGCTGCGCGTCGCGGCCTGCGCCCGCAGCGCGGCGAGCCAGATCCATGCTTCCGAAGGCGCGGGGCGCACCGCGAGCAGGAGCGCGACGGGCTGCGTGCGCGCGAGCACGCGGCCGGCTTCGTCGAGCGTCGCGGCGCTCATTGCACGATACGAAGAATCGCGCAGCGCGGCTTCGCAATCGAGCCGTTCGATCGGATTGCTCGCGACGATGAGCACGGCGGGCCGCGTATCGCCTGCCGCATGATGCGCCGCGTCGACGTCCGCGCCGTAATGCGCGGGAATCGTGGCACTGAAAGTCGAGCCGCGCCCGACTTCGCTCGTGAGCGAAACGTCGCCGCCGAGCAGCTTGCAGAGCTTGCGGCATAGCGGCAAGCCGAGTCCCGTGCCTTTCACGTATTGCTGAAGCCGGTTCTCGACTTGCCCGAACTCCTCGAACACCACTTGCTGATGTTCCGGCGCGATGCCGATGCCCGTATCGCTGACGGAAAACGTAATGAGCCGGCGCACATCGTCATAGTTCGCGGCGACGCGCACTTCGCCGCGCTCGGTGAACTTGAGCGCGTTCGACACGAAGTTGCGCAGCACTTGCGCGACCTTGGCTTCATCGGTGCGGATGGGCGGCAGGCCTTCACACGAATCGAAAATCAGCTCGACCGCGCCGCCCGGCGACAGCGGCCGCAACATGCCGCGCAGCGCCGAAAACAAGGTATCGACTTCGAACTGGGCCGGGCGCACTTCGATCTTGCCCGCCTCGATCTTCGCGAGATCGAGCAGGTCGTCGACCGTCTCCGACAGATCCTCGGCCGCCTTGCGGATGAAGCGCACCTGCTTCTCCTGCTCTTCCGTCAGATCGCCGTCGATACGATCGAGCAAGAGCTTCGACAACGCACGGATCGACGAGAGCGGCGTGCGGAACTCGTGGCTCATGTTCGACAGGAAGCGCGACTTCGATTCATCCGCGCGACGCAGATGATCGGCGCGCGCATCGAGTTCCGCATAGAGCGCGACGACGCCGCGATTGGTGTCTTCGAGCTCGCGCGTGAGACGCGTCAATTCTTCCTGACGCTCGCGCAGATCGGCCAACGCGGCGATCAGCTCGCGATTCTGGCGCTGCAATTCCGCCGCCGTGTCCTCGCGCGGCTGACGCGAAAGCGCGTCGCCGACCGCCTGCAGGTCGCACGGCACGCCATCGGGCAGCGCCTTCGCGAGCGAGATCGACGTGACGCCGTCCGCTTCATCGGCGATCGCGCATTGATCCATCAGACGCTGGGCCGCGAGCAGGCCGAGCGCGGCTTGCGCGTCGTCGTTGCGCATCGCGCGCAAACGCTCGCCTGCGCCCGCGGCCGCCAGAAAACGCACGACGAAGCGTCGCGGACGCGTGGCGGCTTCGACGAGGAATTCGGCGCGCGCCGGCTGCCCCGCAGTCAGCACCGTGCGCGCCGCTTCGAGGACGGAGGTCGAAATGCGCGTCTGATCCTGCGGCGAGAAACCGAGCGCCGCGCTCGCATCGCGCGCCTTCACGCGGGCCGCGACCATGTCGCGCTCGTTTTCGATATGCATCGCGTAGAGCGGCTGCGTCATCATGCGCCTCCGGTCACGCGGGCGACGAACACGGTGACATCGTCGCGGCCGCGCGAGAAGTCGCGGTACAGCACCGCCGCGACGAGCGCCGGATGCCGCATCGCGAGACCCGGATAGCGCGCGAGATCCCAGCGCGACGCGAGCCCGTCCGAATGCAGCACGACGAGCGCGTTCGGCGGGTACGGCACGTCGAACACCTGCGCGCGCCGCGCCGCATGCCCGACGATGCCGCTGTGCGACACGAGATGCCTGTGCGAGCTTTCCGCCCACACGCTCGCCGAAATATTGCCGATGCCCGCGAATGAAACCGGCGTGCCCGCCATGGACGCGAACGCCGGCATGCGCGCGATGCCGACCGCGGCGCCGCGCGTCGGGCGCAGGGCGTCGTTGGCGGCTTCCATGATGCGCTCGAGCGGCAGATCGCCATGTGCGGCCAGCGCCTTCGCCGCCTCGACCGCCGCGACATTCGCGAGCGGACCGTGACCGAGGCCATCGGCGACGAGCACGGTGAATTCGCCGTGATTCGCGCAGCATGCCCATGCATCGCCGCAAACGGTTTCCGTGTGCAGCGGCAGATTCACGACGCCATAGGTCAGTTGCGTGTCAGGCGCGTGCGCCGCGCCCGCCGCGTTCCAGAACACGACGCGCAGCACGGTGCCGCGTCCCGGCGCGCTCCAGATATCGAGCGCGTGGGACAGGCGCTCGATCGCGCCCATGCCGTTGCCGGCGCTGCCCGCGGTCGTGTAGCCGTCCTCGAAACAGCGATGCAGGTCGTAAATGCCCGGCCCGCTATCGATGCACACCACTTCGATGCCGTAACGCTGAACGCCGCCCTCGCCTGCATCGACGAGCGGCCGCACGAGCAACTCGCCGCGCTGTGCGTGCTTCAGCAGATTCGTGCCGCATTCGGTGACGACGATCGCGAGCGCGCCCGCGGCGGTCTCGTTGAAACCGAGCCCGCGCGCGAGTTCGCCGATCGAGCGCCGCGCATAGGCGATCTGACTCGCCTCCGCGATTTCGAAGCGCTGCTGCGCGGCCATCGATTCCTTCAGAACGGTTTCCATTTCGTGATCGAGACCTGCGTACCAACGCCAGGCGCCGAACGAATGTCGAATTCGTCGCACAGACGTTTCGCGCCGCCAAGGCCGAGGCCGAGGCCGCTGCCCGATGTGAAGCCGTCGGACAGCGCGCGCTGGATATCCGGAATGCCCGGGCCATTGTCGACGAATTCGAGTCTAAGGCCGCGGCGGCCGTTGCGCTCGACGAGATAGCAGTGCACGTCGCCGCCGCCGCCGTAGATGAGCGTGTTGCGTGCCAGTTCGCTCGCCGCCGTCACGAACTTGGTCTGATCGATGAGCGAGAGGCCCTGTGCGACGGCGCGCTCGCGCACGAACTGGCGCAGCCGCACGATCTGTTCGTCGGAGCGGATCGGCAGCGTGTCGGGCGGCGTGCTGGACGTCGGTGCGGCTGTGGAGTTGAAGGTCGTCATGGCGTCGTTCGCATGCGGCCGTCAGACCGTGCCGTTCGTCGCGAGGAGCGCCATGCCCTTCTCCACGTTGAGCGCGGTGCGCACGCCCGAGAGCGTGAGCCCGAGTTCGACCAGCGTGATCGCCACCGACGGCTGCATGCCGACGACGACCGTCTCCGCGTCGAGCACGCGCGCCATCGCGGCCGTATTGCCGATCATGCGTCCGATGAACGAATCGACCACATCGAGAGAAGAAATGTCGATCAGCACGCCGCGCGCGCCGTCCTTCACGATGCGGCTCGTCAGGTCGTCCTGCAGCGCGAGCGCGAGCCGGTCGTGCATGTCGACCTGAATGGTGACGAGCAGCAGCTTGCCCATCCTGAGAATCGGAATGCGTTCCATTGCTTGAGGGCCCCGTTCAGTCGCGTTGCGTTCGATGCGTGCTTCGAATGGCGAGATGCGGCGTCATTCCGGTTGCAGCGAATCGAAGCCGTCGCTCGAACGGCCTGCGCGCAATGCGTCCTGCGCGGACCCTGCCGTCACCGACTTGCCGGTGCGCTGCAGCGCGATGACGAAGGCCGCCGCGAGCGTCGCCTTGGTCGTGACGTTCGACAGGTTGACGCCGAGGTGCACGATGGTCTGCGCGATTTGCGGACGAATGCCGCTGATGATGCAGTCCGCGCCCATCAGACGCGCCGCCGCGACGGTCTTGAGCAAGTGCTGGGCGACGAGCGTATCGACGGTCGGCACGCCGGTGATGTCGATGATCGCGATCGCGGCGCCCGTCTCGACGATCTTCTGCAGCAGGTTCTCCATCACGACCTGCGTGCGCGCGGAATCGAGCGTGCCGATGAGCGGCAGCGCGAGAATGCCCTCCCACAACTGCACGACGGGCGTCGACAGTTCGAGCAGTTCCTGCTGCTGGCGCACGATGACCTGCTCGCGGCTCGTCTGAAAGACTTCGGTCGTGAAGAGGCCGAGGTCGTCGAAGAGCGTGCTGACCGTCAAGGTGAGATCGGCGAGCGTCGCGGCATCGTTGCCGAGCGCCTCGCGCAGACGCATGAAGAGCGGCTGCTTCAGCGAGAACACGAACATGGCGGTCTCGACCGGCGTGAAGCCCTGACGCGCGCGCTGCGTGGACATTTCCGCGAGAAACGCGCGCACATCCTGCCACGCGGGCGATTTGAAATCGACGCGCTCGGATGAGCCGAGCGCCGCCATCAGCAGCGAGACGAATTGCGCGAACTGATTGCGCAACTCCGCTTCACCGACGAGTCCGCGCCGCGAAGCGATGGCGTGCTGCTGCGCGAACCACTCCGCGAGCAGTTGTTCCTGATTGTTAGTGAACAATTGGGCAAGCCGCATTCCGCCGACCATTTCCATGCCGAGATCCTGTGCAAATGATGTTATCGGGCGCCAAGCCCCGGACGTTGGTTGTTGCGTCGCCGCTACGAGTATCGAAATAAACGCGACGCAAGGCGCTCGGAATGTAGCACGCCATCCCAAAAATCGACAGTCCGGGAAGTCTTGTAGCGCAAGGGATTCCGTGAATATGTCGTTGGCCGTCTGTCGCACGTCGGTGAATCGGCAATTGCTTCCGGTCTTTCGCTCGCGGGCACCGAAGTCCGGTCAAATATCCTGTGTCATGCGTGCGTGTACAGCCGCCCGCTGGCGCGCCGTGCGATGCCGTGTATAGCGGCGGGAATATTTTTTTGGGTATTGCCCGATGCAATACTCGGGCGATAGACAAGAACGTCATTCGACCCGCCGGAGCGCACATGGCCCAAACGATTCATCCCGTCGACGAAGTGCTGCCTATCGGTCAGATGCTCGCGGTCGGCATTCAGCACGTGCTCGTCATGTATGCGGGAGCGATCGCGGTGCCGCTCATCATCGGCGCGGCGTTGAAGCTGCCCAAGGATCAGGTCGCGTTTCTGATCAGCTCGGACCTCTTTGCGTGCGGGCTCGTCACGCTGGTGCAGTGCATCGGCGTATGGAAGTTCGGCATCCGCTTGCCGGTGATCATGGGCGTGAGCTTCGCCCCTGTCGGGCCGATGGTCGCGATGGCGTCATCCGGCGCCGGCCTGACGACGATCTTCGGCGCGACGATCGCGGCGGGTGTTTTCGCGATACTGATCGCGCCTTTCTTCGGCCGGCTGATGCGCTTCTTTCCGCCGCTCGTCACGGGCACGATCATTCTCACGATCGGCATGACGCTCTTTCCGGTGGCGATCAACTGGGCGGGCGGCGGGCGCGGCGCGGCGAATTTCGGCGAGCCGAGGAACCTGATGATCGCGGCGACCGTGCTGCTCGCGATTCTGCTCATCAACAAGTATCTGAAGGGCTTCATCGCGAATATTTCCGTGTTGCTCGGCATGGCGATCGGCTTTGTGATCGCGCTGCCGCTCGGCTTCGTCGACTTCGCGGGCGTGGGTCAGGCCGCGTGGTTCGCGCCGGTGCGACCGTTCGCGTTCGGCATGCCGACTTTCGATATCGCTGCCATTGCGTCGCTATGCCTCGTGATGGTCGTCATCATGGTGGAATCGCTCGGCATGTTTCTCGCGCTTGGTGATCTCACGATGCGGCCCGTTTCGCGCATCGATGCGACGCGCGGGTTGCGCACCGATGGTCTCGGCACGGTGATCGGCGGGATCTTCAATACGTTTGCGCATTCGTCGTTCTCGCAGAACATCGGGCTCGTGGGAATTACCGGTGTGAAAAGCCGGTGGGTCGTCGCGGTGTCGGGAGTGATTTTGATTTTGCTGGGGCTGTTGCCGAAGCTTTCCAATCTGATTGCTTCGATACCGGTTGTCGTGCTCGGCGGGGCGGGCATCGCCATGTTCGGGATGGTCGCGGCGACCGGCGTGAAGATCCTGAGCAAGGTCGATTTCGACAGCAAGAACAATTTGCTCATCATCGCGATCAGTTTGGGCGTGGGGGTGATTCCGCTTGCAGCGCCGACGTTTTTTGCCCATATGCCGGGGTGGGCAGGGCCCCTTACGCATAGCGGGATCACGCTCGCTGCCGTGTTTGCGATTCTGCTCAATGCGCTTCTTAATCGGGAGCGCGATTCGGAGGATATCGAGAGGGAGATCGCTGCGGAGATGCCTCTGAGCTTACGGGATGGGGATGTGAGGGAGTGAGGGTTGTTTGTTTGTCGCCGGATCCCGTTTTGTTTGTGGTTTATTAGCGTTGCCCCTATGCGGGGCGGCAGTCACTTTCTTTGCAGCAGCAAAGAAAGTGACCCCCGCCCCGGGGAGGGGCAGTGCTAATAGTCCGATACGAAATCAGGA
>NZ_JALQDT010000053.1:0-60573 GCF_023631085.1 Caballeronia sp. INML1
GTCACTTTCTTTGCAGCAGCAAAGAAAGTGACTGCCGCCCCGCATAGGGGCAACGCTAATAAACCAATACGAAAACGGGATCCGGCGAAAAACGAAACCCAAAAGCAATCCACCGTACAAACGCACAAAAAGCAAACCCACTACCATAGGAAAGCCCCCACCTCCGCCCTCGCCCTCAAAAACAAATGCCAGAAACCCTCTGGATTCTTCTGACAGCGATCGCGCTGCTCTACGCCATTGCCTTGGCGGGACTCTATTGGCTACAAGGCCGCCTGGTCTATCCATTGGAAAAGATCGAAGCTTTCAAGAACGCGGAACTGGAGGAGCAAACCGAAGCGGTCCGCATAAAAACCGAAGACGAACTCACCCTGACCGTCCGCTACAAAGCACCCAAACAAAAAACCGCCTCGACAATCATCCTCTTCCACGGCAATGGCGAAGACCTCGCCCAACGCGGCCACATCGCGCTCGAGCTGATCGAAGCAGGCTACGGCGTGCTCCTCGCCGAATACCGCGGCTACGGCGGCAACCCCGGCAGGCCGCACGAAGCCGGCCTCTATGCCGATGCACGCGCCGCCTACGCCTATGCATCGGCGCGTTCATCGAACATCGTGCTGCACGGCTATTCGCTCGGCTCGGGCGTCGCCGTGCAGCTCGCGAGCGAAGCAAAAATCAACGCGTTGATGCTCGAAGCCCCGTTCACGAGCATCGTCGATGTGGCGGCGATGCGATTCCGGCTCTTCCCGGTGCGGCTGCTCGCACGCGATCGCTACGATAGCCTTTCGAAGATCGCATCGGTGCGCGCGCCGCTTCTGATCTACGGCGGCACCAAAGACGGGGTGATCCCGCCCGCGCACTTCCAGCGCCTCTTCGACGCCGCACGCGGCGACAAGCGCCTCGCGCTCATCGAAGACGCCGATCATCTCGACGTCTGGACGATGGGCGGCCGCGAGCACGTCATGCAATTCCTCTCCTCGCTGCAACCGGCGCGGGACACGCTGCAAGCCTAAGCGCCCGCCGCTTTCCTGCGCGTGCGCCCGAGCTTGAGCGTGACCCATGTCGGCGCATGATCGCTCGCATGCGGCTCGCCGCGCACCCATGTATCCACGCCCGCGCTCTCGAGCTTCTTCGCCAGATCCTTGCTGAGCAAAATATGATCGATGCGCAGGCCCGAGTTGGTCTGCCAGTGATTGCGGAAGTAATCCCAGAACGTATAGATGCGCTCGTCGGGAAACGTCTTGCGCAACGCATCCGTCCAGCCTTGCGCAAGGAGATCCGCATATGCCGCGCGGCTTTCGGGCTGCAGGAGCGCGTCCTTCAGCCACGAGCGCGTGTTGTAGATATCCTCGTCGGTGGGCACGACGTTGTAATCGCCCGCGAGCACGACGGGATGACCGCTGTCGAACAACGCTTTCGCGTGCGCATTGAAACGCTCGAACCACGCGAGCTTGTAGTCGAACTTCGGGCCCGGCTGCGGATTGCCGTTCGGAAGATACAGACAACCGATCAGCAATCCGCCCACGGCCGCTTCGATATAACGGCTATGCGTGTCGTCCTCGTAGCCGGGCAGCCCGCGCCGGACCAGCACCGGCTCGGCATCCTTCGCGAGAATCGCCACGCCGTTCCACGACTGCTGTCCGTGCCATAGCGCGCCATAGCCCGCGCTCGCGATCGCATCGGCGGGAAACTGCGCATCCGTCGCTTTCAATTCCTGCAGACAGACGATATCGGGCGACTCGCGTTCGAGCCATTTCAACAAGGCGTCGAGACGCGGACGAATGCCGTTGATGTTGAAGGTCGCGATTTTCACTCGGCGTCTCTCCATCGGTGGATCGGGATCGATCGTACACGCGTCGCAGTTTGCGTGCCGCAACGTGCGCGAGCGCATCGGCGCAAAATCTGCGAAAGTCACGCGAACTCCGCGACCTCCTTGCATCCATGTCCGAAGGCTCCGCTCACTGGCAGCGCAATCTCTACGTCTGCGTATTCGGCTCGTTCACCACCATCATGGCGATGACGCTGCTCCTGCCCTTCCTGCCGCTCTATGTGCAGCAGCTCGGGGCCTCGTCGGTGGACGCGGCGGTGCAATGGTCCGGCGTCGCTTTCGGCGCGACGTTTCTCGCGGCGGGGCTCGTCGCGCCGCTATGGGGGCGTCTCGCCGACCGCTACGGCCGCAAGCCGATCCTGATCCGCGCGAGCCTCGGCATGGCGATCACGATGTCCCTGCTCGGCGTCGTACAGACCGTCTGGCAACTCGTGGCGATGCGCTTTCTCGCGGGGCTCGTCGGCGGCTATGCGAGCGGCGCCATCGTGATGATTGCAACGCAGACGCCGAAGCACCGCACCGCATGGGCGCTCGGCACGCACGCGGCCGGCATGATGGCCGGCAATCTCGTCGGACCGCTCGTCGGCGGACTCCTGCCGGGACTGATCGGCATACGCGCGACGTTCTTTCTCGCGGGCGGCCTCATCTTCTGCTCGTTCATCATGACGACGCTGCTCGTCAAGGAAGCGCGCCGCGCGCCCGATCACGCGAAGACAAGGCCTCGCGGCGGCTGGCGCGACGTGCCGCTGCTTACGCCCGTCATCGCGATGCTCGTGAGCGCGATGCTCCTCATGTTCGCGAACATGTCGATCGAGCCGATCATCACGGTGTACGTGGCGCAACTCGTGAAGGACGCGAAGCAGGTCACGCTCGTCGCGGGCTTCGTGATGTCGGCCGCCGCGCTCGGCAGCGTGCTCGCGGCGCCGCGCGTCGGACGGCTTGCGGATCGCATCGGCGCACCGAAGGTGATCGTCGCGTGTCTTGCCGTCTGCGGCGTGCTGCTGATTCCGCAGATGTTCGTCACCAACGGCACGCAGCTCGTCGTGCTGCGCTTTCTGATGGGCCTCGCTTTGGGCGGCCTGCTGCCCGCGATCACGAGCGTCGTGCGTCACAACGTGCCCGATCACGCAGCCGGATACATCCTCGGCTACGCGACATCGGCGCAATACATCGGGCAGGTGACGGGACCGCTCGCGGGCGGCTTCATCGCCGCGCATTCGGGCATGCACTCCGTCTTCGCGATGACGAGCGTGCTGATGTTCGCCGGCGCCGCGTTCAATGCGTGGGTGTTTCTGCGCGCACGATGAGCGCTTAGTTTTTCTCGCTGTCGAGGTGCGCCATCTGCACGGCCTCATAGCGATCGCCCGCCGCCGCGCCCCTCGGCACCGCCGCTTCGATCGCGGCGAAGTCATCCTTCGTGAGCGTCACGTCGAGCGCGCCGAGCGATTCCGTCAGGCGATCGCGGCGGCGTGCGCCGATCACGGGAACGATGTCATCGCCCTGCGCCAGCACCCATGCAATGGCGATCTGCGCGACGCTCACGCTTTTCGCATCCGCGATCTTGCGCAGCGCATCGACGAGCGCGAGATTGCGTTCGACATTGCCTTGCTGAAAGCGCGGACTGTTCGCGCGCCAGTCGCCCGCTTGCGCGGCGTCCTTCCTCCAGTGTCCGCTGATGAGCCCCCGCGACAGCACGCCATACGCCGTGATGCCGATGCCGAGTTCCCTGCATGCCGCAAGGATCGCGTCCTCGATGCCGCGCGAGATCAGCGAATACTCGATTTGCAGATCGCACACCGGATGCACGGCCGCCGCCTTGCGGATCGTTTCCGCGCCCACTTCCGACAGCCCGACATGACGCACATAGCCCGCCTCGATCATGTCGGCGATGGCGCTGACGGTATCTTCGACCGGCACGTTCGCATCGAGCCGCGCGGGGCGGAAGATGTCGATATGGTCGACGCCGAGCCGCTGCAACGTGTACGCGAGCGCGTTCTTCACGGCAACGGGACGTCCGTCGAACCCGATGAAATTGCCGGCCGGGTCGCGCATGCCGCCGAACTTGACGCTCACAATCGCCGAATCGCGCCGTGAAGGCGGCGCGCTTTTCAGCGCCTCGCCGATCAGCATTTCGTTGTGGCCCATGCCGTAGAAGTCGCCGGTGTCGAGCAGCGTGATGCCCACTTCGAGCGCCGCGTGAATCGTCGCGATGCTCTCCGCGCGATCCGATGGCCCGTACATGCCCGACATGCCCATACATCCGAGCCCGATGGCCGACGATTGCGGTCCGGTCTTCCCGAGTCTGCGTTGTTCCATGATGGTTCTCTCCTGAAGGACGTGGAGAGGATTATGGGAGCAATTGACACGTGCGATAATCCGCCTCAATGCGAATGGGCTGTGCGCCCATGCGAACAATGAGCAAACCATGGACGAGCCGGATTTGTCGGACCTTCACGCGTTTCTGGCCGTCGCGCGCTCGCGCGGCTTCAGGCAGGCGGCGCTGTTGCGCGGCGTGTCGGCGTCGTCGCTGAGCGAGGCGATCCGCAGGCTCGAAACACGGCTGGGCGTGCGCCTTCTCAATCGCACGACGCGTAGCGTCACGCCGACCGAAGCGGGCGAGCGGCTGATCGAACGCCTTGCGCCCGCCTTCGCGGAAATCGCGGGCGCGCTCGATACCGTCAACCACTTTCGCGACAGCCCGACCGGCACGCTGCGGCTAAACGTGCCGAGGATCGTCTCGCGCGAAATACTGCCGCCCATCGTCGCGCGCTTTTTGACGGCGCATCCGGGCATCAAGCTGGAAATCAGCGCAACCGATACGTTCATCGACGTGCTCGCCGCCGGTTTCGATGCGGGCATTCGCTACGACGAGCGCATCGAGCGCGACATGATCGCGGTGCCGATCGGGCCGCGCACGCAGCGCTTCGTCGCGGTTGCGGCGCCGTCCTATCTCGCCGCGCACGGCGAGCCGAAACATCCGCGCGATCTCGTGAACCACGCGTGCATCGGGCATCGCTTCGACAGCGGCGTGCTGGCGGTGTGGGAATTCATGCGCGGCAAGGAAGTGATGCGCATCGCACCGCAGGGTCCGCTCGTCACGTCGTCGATCGAAATAAGCAGAAGCGCGGCGATCGCCGGGCTGGGTCTCGTCTATACGTTCGACGAATTCGTGCGCGAGGCGATCGACGCCGGCGCGCTCGTGCCGGTGCTCAAGCCGTGGTGGCAGAGTTTCACCGGCCCGCGGCTCTACTATCCGAGCCGCGCGCACATGCCGGGGCCGCTGCGCGCATTCATCGACTTCATTCGCGACGGAAATTGATCGCGGTTATTGCTGCACGCCCCAGCGACGCACCGTGACGCGCTCGACGGTATCGAACACGAGATGCTCGACGGCGAGGCCGATCACGATGACCGCGGCGAGCCCGGCGAACACGCGATCCGTGTAAAGCTCGTTGCGATTCTGGAAGATGTACCAGCCGAGGCCGCCCTTGCCCGAGCTCGCGCCGAACACGAGCTCCGCCGCGATCAGCGTGCGCCACGCGAATGCCCAGCCGACGCGCAGCCCCGCGAGAATCGACGGCATCGCGGCGGGCACGAGGATCAGCATCACATGACGCATGCCGGTGAGACCGTAGTTGCGGCCGGTCATGCGCAAGGTCGAAGGCACCGCCTGGAATCCGGAATACGTATTGAGCGCGAGCGGCCACAACACCGAATGCACGAGCACGAAGAGCAGGCTTCCCGTCCCGAGGCCGAACCACAGCAACGCGAGCGGCAACAGTGCGATGGACGGCAGCGGATTGAACATCGCCGTGAGCATAGAAAGGATGTCGCGGCCGATGCGCGTCGATACCGCAAGCGACGTCAGCACGAACGCGAGCGCTGCGCCGAGCGCATAGCCGCGCAGCAATACCGACATCGAAATGCCGACCTTCGCGATCAGCTCGCCCGACGCAATGCCCTGCACGAACGCGACGAAAGTCGCGCTGAAAGTCGGCAGCAGGAGATCGTTATCGACGGCGCGCGCGGCGATTTCCCAGATCGCGATCAACACGATCGCGATGATGGACTTGCGCAGCCACGCGCGATCCGCAAGCCGCTTCGCAAGCGGCAGCGGCGCTTCGTGTTCGACCCCGGCAAGCGCGGCGGGCGTGACTTCGTATTCGGGCCGCACGGGCGGCACGATCAGATGCGGCGTGCTCATTGCGCCTCCTCTTCGAACAGCAGACGATGAATGCGCGCAACGCTTTGCTGAAACTCTCCGCGACCCATGCTTTCCTGCGTGTATTGATGACTGTTCAGTTCAGCGCGCACGCGCCCCGGATGCGGCGTCAGCAGCAGAATGCGATTGCCGATGATGAGCGCTTCCTCGATCGAATGCGTGACGAACAGCAACGTGAAGCGCTCGTCGCTCCACAGGCGCAACAGCTCTTCCTGCATGCGGCGGCGCGTGAGCGCATCGAGCGCGGCGAAGGGCTCGTCCATCAGGAGCACGCGCGGCTGCATCGCGAGCGCGCGCGCAATGGCGACGCGCTGCTTCATGCCGCCCGATAGCGTGTGCGGATAAGCGTCGGCGAATTTGGCGAGGCCGACCTTGTCGAGATAATGCAGCGCGCGCTCACGCGCTTCGGCGCGGCCGAGCTTGCGCGCGACGCGCAACGGGAAGGCGACGTTTTGGAGAACCGTCTTCCACGGCGGCAACTGGTCGAATTCCTGAAACACGACGATGCGATCCGCGCCCGGCCCGCGCACGCGCTCGCCGCCGATTTCGATGCTGCCCGCGACAGGCTCGATGAAACCGGCGACGGCCTTGAGCAAGGTGGACTTACCGCAGCCCGACGGCCCGAGCAGCACGAAGCGGTCGGCGCCGTACACATCGAAACTGACATCGTGCGTCGCGCGCACGAGACGCTCGGGCGTGCGGTATTCGAGCGTGACGTTCTTCGCGCTCAGAAGCTTGCCGCTCATGGAAGTGTGACGATCGGCTTCCTGTGAATAAAGCGCTTGGGGATTGGCGGCCATGATCTGTCTGCTGGATGGCAAACGAACACGATACCGGCGCGCTCGTCTCGAGCGAACCAATCAATGCGCATATCCAATTCGCGCTCGCCGATAAGCGCGCCTGTTCAGCTTCCGTCCTTCGTCGCGGGATCGGAGAAGAAGTAGTCCTGCCACGACTTCGGCTCGTTCTTGATCGCGCCGACGCGATGCATGAACTGCGCAAGCGCGAACGTGTTTTGCGGCGCGACCTTGAATTGCACCGACGGATCCTTGATCACCTTGATGAGCAGATCACGATCGATTTTCGCGTTGTTCACGCGCAGATAGATATCGGCGGCCTGATCGGGATGCTGCGTGATGTAGCGCGCGGCATCGGCGAGACCGGCGACGAACGCGCGATATGTCTTCGGATTCTCGTTGCGGAACTTCTCGGTCGCGTAGAGCACGGTCGCGGAACTCGGGCCGCCGAGGACATCGTATGAATTGAGCACGATATGCGCTTTCGGATTGCCCGCGAGTTCCTGCTGCTGAAACGGCGGATTGCCGAAGTGCGCATTGATCTCCGTGCCGCCCGCGATGATCGCCGCGGTCGCATCGGGATGCGGCACGGCCTGCGTGAGCTTGTCCAGGCGATCATATTGCTTGTCGCCCCATTGCTTGGCCGCCGCATATTGCAGGATGCGCGACTGTACGGACACGCCGACCGCCGGCACCGCGATGCGGTCCTTTTCGCTGAAATCGGCGATGGTCTTCACGCGCGGATCGTTCGATACGAGGTAATACGGAAAATTGCCCAGCGACGCGACGCCCTTCACGTTCTGCCGTCCGTGCGTACGGTCCCAGATCGTCAGCAAGGGGCCGACGCCCGCCGCCGCGATATCGACCGAGCCGGACAGCAGCGCGTCGTTCACGCTCGAACCGCCCGACAGCTTCGCCCAATCGACCTTGATATCAAGGCCTTCTTTCTTGCCTTCCTGCTCGATGAACTTCTGATCGCGCGCCACATTGAGCAACAGATAGACGACACCGAACTGCTCGGCGATACGCAATGTGCCTTCCGCATGCGCGCTCGCCGACGTGATGCCGAGCGAGACCGCGAGCGCGGCCATGAAGGCGCGCGGCGCGCCCTTCCCTGATCGAGAATGCATCGAAAAACCCCGTGAATGAAGCGATATTCGTATTTAGAAAGGCGCGTCGCCTTCGATGGTCGTGCGATACAGCTTGCGGCGCTGATCGTCGGGCGTGCCCGCCGCGAGATGCATGACCGAGCGGTTGTCCCAGAACACCATGTCGCTCTCGCGCCATTGATGGCGATAGATGAACTCTGGCCGCGTGCTGTGCGCGAACAGTTCCGCGAGCAAGGCGCGGCTTTCGTCTTCGGGCAAGCCGATCACGCGCGTCGTGAAATGCTCGCTGACGAAGAGCGCGCGGCGCCCGGTTTCCGGATGCGTGCGCACGATCGGATGCGTGACCGGCTTGACCTGCGCGATCTGCTCCGCCGAAAGATTGGGCCGCCATGGGCTGCGCTGTTGCAGCTCGGCGTATTTGGCGAGATACGTGTGCTCGGCCGCACGGCCTTCGACCGCATCGCGCAGATGCACGGGCAGCGTGTCCCACGCGAGATGCTGGTTCGCAAAGAGCGTGTCGCCGCCGACCGTGGGCAATTCCTGCGCATGCAAAAGTGACCCGAGACTCGGCTTGTCCTTGTACGAGAGATCCGAGTGCCAGAAATGGCCTGCATCGCCGAGGCCGATCGGCTTGCCGTTCTCGACGATGTTCGACACGATCAGCACTTCCGGATGTCCCGCGAGCGCGAACTGATGCAGCACGTGAATCTGCAACGGGCCGAAACGCTTGCTGAACGCGACCTGCTCATCGGGCGTGATCCGCTGATCGCGAAACACGAGCACGTGATGATCCAGGTGCGCGCGGTGAATGCGCGCGAAATCGGCTTTCGATATCGGCTTCGACAGATCGAGCCCGATCACTTCGGCGCCGAGCGGCGCGTCGAACTGGCGAATCTCGATGGGTTGATCGGCGGCTTCGCGGGATGTGGCAAGGGAAGCGAGAGCGGGATTGAAAGCGGTCTGAATCGTCACGGTCGAATCGATAACCATCGATAACTTCGGGGAAGCGAACAATCTAACGCGCGTCGATTGAGCCGGCAACGAAGGATCCGAGCTTTCGTTATGCGCCGCTGCGATAAAGCCCGCTCAGAGCGGTGAACCAATGAAAGACTTCTGTATTGATCAGCCTAATAGGCATTGGGTGACGAGTGCGCCGTACGGGGAAACGCTTAGTCGCCGGCGGCGTCGAACGGTAATTCGACCTGCACCGGCTCGGCGAAACCACTCTCATCGCGCCCCGCGAGCGCGCTGACGCGCACGCCAAGCAACCGGATGCGGCGATCGAGCACGATTCGCTTCAGGCATTCGGTCGCGGCGCGGCGGATCTCGACCGGATCAGCGGTCGCAACAGGCACGGTGAGATCGCGCGTCACGGTGCGAAAGTCGTCGAAGCGCAGCTTGATGCCCACCGTGCGCCCGACATAGCCTTTGCGCTGCAAGTCCTCGGCGACACGCGTGCACAGGCCCGTGAACTCCGCGGAGAGCGTCGCGCGATCCTGCTTCGGATGAAAGTCGCGCTCGAACGTGGTCTCGCGGCTCATCGACTTGGGTGTCGAACTCACGACGACAGGCCGCTCGTCCTGTCCCTGCGCGATGCGCGCGAGCCATGCGGCATACGTGCCGCCGAAGTGCGTCTGCAGGAACCCGGGATCGGCGGCGGCGATATCGCCCACAGTGACGATGCCGAGCGCCGCGAGTTTTTCGCTCGCCTTCGGGCCGATGCCGTTCACCTTGCGCGCGGCGAGCGGCCAGATGCGCGTCGGCAGGTCGGCCATCGTGAGGATGGTGAGGCCGTCGGGCTTGTCGAGCTCGGAGCCGATCTTTGCGAGCAGCTTGTTCGGCGCGATGCAGATCGAGCACGTGAGCCCGGTCGCCTCGCGCACGGCGTCCTTCATCCGCTGACCGATATCGGCCGGCTCGCCAGGCAGATCGCTGACGTCGATATAAATCTCGTCGATGCCGCGATTCTCGATCTGCGTCGTAAACGTCGCGATCGCGGCCTTGAAGAGGCGCGAGTAGTGGCGATAGGACTCGAAGTCGGTCGGCAGAAGGATCGCGTCGGGCGCGAGCTGCGCGGCCTTCATCATGCCCATTGCGGAAAAGACGCCGAACTTGCGCGCCTCGTAAGTGGATGTGGTCACGACGCCGCGGCCCGCGTAATCGCGCAGGCGCCTGAAGCGGCGCGAGCCGTCGGGGAGCGTCTCGGGCGTGGCGCTGCGGCCGCCGCCGACCACGACGGGCATGCCGCGCAGTTCGGGATAACGCAGGAGTTCGACCGACGCGAAGAACGCATCCATGTCGAGATGCGCGATGCGGCGCGGCGCGGGTGTCGGAGACGGCGTGTCCATTGCGGCGATCAGAACGTCGCTGCGCAACGAGACGCGCTCAAGGCGAAATCGACAGAGGAGAACGCACCGAACATGCTAAGGCAGTGCCGCCAGGCAATAAAAATGGCTTACTGTACATCCATACAGTAATTCGCGCTAGAGCCTGCCCGTGCGCGCGAGCACGTCATTCCGGCGTGCGCTTTTCGGCGAGTGCGCGGCGGCAATCGTCGAAGACCTGCCGGACGACATCCGATTGATAGTTGAGGTCTTCACTGTCGAGGATTTCCTCGACGGCGTCGCGCGCCCAGTCCGCTTCGAGCAGCGCGCAATGCTGCGTGGCGATCTCGCGTGCAATGGCGGCGAGCTTGGCGACCGTGAGCCAGTCCGCGAGGCGCTGATGCCGGTCGAGCCATTTATGCGCGGCCTGCACGTGAAACGAGGCGGCAGGCCAGTCGCCATTCAGGTAATACGCGCCGAGACTGCCGCACGTGAGCCAGCAGAGCAACTCGACGCGGTCGCGGGCACTGAGGATACGAGACACATCGTTCATGGCGGCCTTCACGAGAGACGATCGACGAACGCGGATGACGCACGGCGTTTCGTATCGAAACCCGCATGTAACCCGTATAAAAGCACGATAGCACGGGATGGTGCGGCGCGGCAGTGCCTGCCCGCAGTGCGATCGGATTCACGGTGCGTTGGCGAACGCTTCGTCATGCGAAGGGCGCAATCGCGCATCGAAGGCATGCGATTGCGCTCTCATTCCTTTCTAATTCGCCGGGCATAACCTGCTTTCGTCGGCCCCACTCATATCGGCCTTTTTTCAACGACGGGAGCACATCATGTTTGCACGTCTTTCGCAGTCCATCGACCATCTCTTCTCGATTCACACGCCGGACGAGGCCCGCGACGCCTATCTCGCATCATCGAGCGATCTCGCCGATCTCGAACGCCGCATGCGTCAGGTCGAAACGCAGGATCACGACTACAGCATGTATTTCTGCGGCGCCCTCGGGCGGCATCACGATCGGCCCTGAGCGCCGCGCCGCCGATGCAACGCGCGCTACTTCGTTTCCTCGCGGCCCGCCTGCCCGAGCATCACGGTCCAGCCGAGCCCGCGCACGTTGCGGATCACGCCCGCGCCGAATTTCTTGCGCACCGAATGGATCAGCACGTCCACGGCGTTGCTCTCCACTTCCTTGCCCCAGCCATAGAGCCGGTCTTCCAGTTGGTCGCGCGAGAAGATCGTGCCGGGACGTTCGAGCAGCGCGTGCATCAGCGCGAATTCACGTGCGGACAGCACGCCCGAATTCTCGCCGCAGGTGAGCGTGCGCTGGTCGAGATTGAGGCAGATCGAATCGTCGCCGAGACGCGAGACCGCGTAGCCCGCCTTGCGCCGCAGCACCGCGCGGATGCGCGCAAGGAGTTCGGGCATATTGAAGGGCTTGAGCAGATAGTCGTCGGCGCCGAGATCGAGGCCCTGAACGCGTGTGTCGACATCATCGCGCGCGGTGAGGATCAGCACCGGCGTCGCGTTTCCGCCCGTGCGCGCCTGTCGCAACAGCTCGATGCCCGTCACGCCCGGCAAGCCGAGATCGAGCAGCACGACGGTGTATTCGGCGGCGTTGATCGCCTCGCGGCCCGCGTTGCCGTCGCGGACCCAGTCCACGGCATAGTCGGCATCCTTGAGCGCACGCATGAGGCTCGTGCCGATCTGCACGTCGTCTTCGATCAGGAGAATTCGCATGTTCCACCCCGCGCCTCGCGAGAATGGCGCGCGCCACGCGCCTAGGAATGCGGCCCGAAAAATCCAAACGCACGACCGGTCTATTTAATTCTTCTACTGACCGGTGAAGATCGCTTTGTGCCGCGCAGCGAATGCATTGTAATCGTCGTAAAAGCGCGCGCAAATCCCTACGTGTTGAATACAGGCGCAGGCACGTTTTCGCTGACTTCTTCGACCGGAAAGCTGATTGAAGCGACGATGCCCGATTGGCCGTCGCTGCGGTTTCTCAGCGTGACGTCGCCGCCGTAGCGCGCGGCGATAGCCTTCACGATGGACAAGCCTAGCCCGCTGCCCTCCACGTCCGGATTCGCCCGGAAAAAGCGATCGAACACGCGCGGCAGCAGTGCTTCGTCGATGCCCGGGCCGTTGTCGATCACGTCGATCCAGACCATGTCGCCGTCACGCCGCATGCGCAGGTCGATGGTGCCGCCATCCGGCGTATAGCGCACCGCGTTCGACACGAGATTCTTCACCGCCATCCCGATGTCCGTCTCGACCGCGCGCACGTGCGCGTTCACCATTTCCTCCGCGCCGATGTCCATGCCGCGCGAGATCGCGATCGGCAGCACGTCGGCGACGGCGCCCGTCACCACTTCCGAGAGGTCTACGCGCGCGAGCGGTGCGCCGTTCACCGGTGCATCGGCGCGCGCGAGCCGCAAGAGTTGCGCGATGAGCTTGCCGCTGCGCGCGATGCCCTTGCGCAATTCCTGAAAGCGCTCCTGATTGCCGGCGACGATATGCGGCGCGAGATTGTCGGCCTGAAGCTGAAGCGCGGTGAGCGGCGTGCGGAGTTCGTGCGCGGCGTCGGCGATGAACTTGCGTTCCTTTTCGATCGAGGTGGCCAGGCGCTCGATCATCGTGTTGATCGACTCGATGAAGGGCGTGATTTCCGTCGGCACGCCGACGGTCGGCAGCGGCTGCAGATGACCCATGTCGATGGCCCGCACCTGCGCGCCCAGCTCGTTCAACTGACGCAGCGAGCGCCGCACGACGAGCGCGACCGCGATCCATATGAGCGGCAGCAGTACGGCGATCGGCCAGAGCGTTTGCGTCGCGGCTTCCTGCGTGATCTCGCGGCGCACGGACGAACGTTGCGCGACCTGAATGGTCATCGTCGGCTCCTGACGGGTGAAGACGCGCCAATGTTCGTCGTTGACCTCGACGCCGGAGAAACCCGCTTGCGCGTCGCGCGGAAAATGCAGTGACGGATCGGTCGTGCGGAACGGGAAAGTGGCATCGGGCTTCCACACGACGACGACGACATCGCGATCGTCCTGCGAGCCGCGCGCGGGATTCTGCGGTATGCCCTCGGCGAAGCCGTCGCGCATGCGCGCCGCCACTTGTTCGAGCCGCATGTCGAGGAGCGCGCTCATGCCGGTCTTGCTCAACTGATACGAACTCACGCCCTGCACGACGCCGATCACGCTCACGAGCAGCCCCAGCGCGACGACGAGTTGATTCTTCAGTGATTTGATCATCCGGGTGCGCCGCTTCGGAAAGGAACGGGGCGATTCAGCTGCCCGTTCGATTTTAGGCGACATTCCCGGAGATTTCGGTCTGAAAGACGACATGTGCGTGACAGCTGCGCGTGAGCGCCGGAAGAAAAAGGGCGTCGGTCCGATGACGGCCGACGCCCAAGGGCTGAGGAGTTACGAAAAACGTGAAACGAGCCGCAAAGTGCTGGGGCAAGCGCCGCCCGTCCACATGAAGAAGCGTAGGCGCGAAGAATTAGCGTTGAATGAGGGCGCGTCAGGCGTCGCCGAGCAGCGTTTCCCGCGGCGGGATAACATTGCATCCGGCGCTTCTTCATCGGCGACATTGCTTCGGCTGCAAGGAATTCGCAAGCCTGGGCGTCGCCGCCGCAATTCCATCTTTCGAGCATGACCGCTTCGCGCGCATCGCATCCGGTTCGCGCGGCGCGCGATCTGCCATTCATCACCGCATGTCACAGAACAGACAAACCGCCCGTCCCCTCGTCATTGCAGCGGTCATGGCCTCGATGGCCATGGTCGCGATCGAAGCCACCATCGTCTCGACCGCGATGCCGCAAATCGCGACGCAACTCGGCGGGCTCAATCTCTACAGCTGGGTGTTTTCTTCCTTCCTGCTCACGCAGACGGCGCTCACGGTGGTGTTCGGCAAGCTCGCGGACCTGTACGGCCGCAAGCCGGCCATCCTTGCGGGCATCGCCATCTTTCTGATCGGCTCGGTGCTCGCGGGCTTCGCGTGGTCGATGCCCGCGATGATCGTGTTCCGGCTGATCCAGGGTGTCGGCGCGGGGGCGATCCTGCCGGTCGCGCTGACGGTGGTCGGCGATCTCTATCCGGCGCGCGAGCGCGGCAAGGTGCAGGGCTATCTCGCGAGCGTCTGGGCGGTGTCCGCCGTGCTCGGGCCGATGGTCGGCGGCCTGCTGATCCGCCAGTTCTCGTGGGCGTGGATCTTCTGGATCAACGTGCCGATCGGCATTCTGGCCGCGCTGCTTTTCATCCTCTTCCTGCACGAGGAAAAGCGTCACGGCCGTCCGGCGATCGATTTCGCGGGCGCGTTCTTCTTCACCGCCGCCGTCGCCGCGCTGATGATGACGCTCACCGACGCCGGCCACGCGAGCAATGCGCGCGTCGGCATCGAGATCGCGGTGCTGGTCATCGCCAGCGTGTGCTTCGTGGTTCAGGAGCGCCGCGCCGCCGATCCGATGATCTCGTTCGGCCTGTGGTCGCATCGGCCGATCGCGGCGAGCAACGTCGCGACCCTGCTCGCCGGCATGGCGATGATGGGCCTCACCACCTTCCTGCCGATGTACGTGCAGGGCGTGATGCATCGCACGCCGGTCGAAGCGGGCCTCGCGCTCACGATGATGATGATCGGCTGGCCGAGCGGCGCGACCTTTACTTCGCGCTCGTTCAGCCGCATCGGTCTGAGGCGCCTGTTGATGATCGGCCCGGTGTTCATTCCGCTCGGCGCGTTGCCCTTCGTGCTGCTCGGTCCGCAATCGAGCGCGATCTGGGCGGGCGTCGGCTCGGCGGTGCTCGGCTTAGGCATGGGCATCACGAGCGTGTCGTGTCTCATCCTGATCCAGGAAATCGTGCAGCCGCACGAGCGAGGCAGCGCGACCGCATCGAACCTCTTCTCGCGCAATCTCGGCAACACGCTCGGCGCCGCCGTGTTCGGCGCGGTGCAGAACTACGGCCTCACGCATACGGACGGCCTGCCGCCCGTGCACGCGGACCAGTTGAAGCAACTGCTCTCGTCCGTGCCCGGCGACTTCGCGACGAACAACGAGATCCGACTCGTGCTGCATCACTCGCTGCATCTGACGTTCGCGGCAATGTTCGTGATCGCGCTCGGCACCGTCGTCGCGATGCTGTTCATGCCGAAGATCGAGATCGGGCGCGCGAAGGAAACCGTCGGGAACGTCGGCGCGGACGGCGCATCGAACGCCGCGAAAAACGCGGCGAATCAGGCGTTCCATTGAATCGTCGGCGATGATCTCGACCCAGTACATCAGCCGCATTTCGCCGAGCGTCGTCAGTCCTGCGACTGAAGCAGCGGGCTGTCGTGCTTCACGGTCGCGACACTCGCGCTCGCGGGCTGACTGTCGCTTGCGAGCGTCTGTGCATCGGCGAGATAGCGCGACAGCAGCGCGTTGTCGTCCATGTAGTACGTCATGGGACCATGGCCGCGTGCGAGCGCATAGCATCCGGCGACCAGCGCCGCGATGAGGACAATGCCGATGAGTCTTCCTGTCATGGTCGTGCTCCTGAAGGTTTCGAAGGTTCACTTCAAGGGCCTCTTCGCACTGCCTGCCACAGGCTCGACCCTCCGAAATGTGCCCGCAGTGTAATTGCGTGCGCTCGACTTGAAATCCCCCCGGAAGAACGGCTCACCATGGGTGTCACCGCATCGGCGGATTCAGGACGAGCGCGTCCCGCCGGCATGACCGGCAGGACGCGAAGTCATCGCAGACGTGCTCAGTCCTGCGCCTGCATGAGCGGGCTGTCCTGCTTCGACTTGTCGACGCTCGCGTCGTTGGTTTGCTGTGCATCCTGTGCGATGGTCTGCATGTTCATGCCTTGCTGCGACATGGGCGCGCCGTCCATCGGCGAGTAATACGGTGCAGGGCCATAGCCGCTCGCCATTGCATGGGAAGCGCCCGCGAGCGCCGCGACGAGGAAGATGCCTTTGAGTTTGCCGGTCATGATAGTGCTCCTGAGGGTTTCACATAGCCACTTCAAATCGGCCTCATTGCACTGCCTGCCAGCAACCGACCTCATGAAATGTGCACGCAGTCTACGTGCGCGGATCGGCGTTGAAATCCCCTCAAAAGCACGGATAGGAATGGATGGATCGATCGCTTGTGTATGAAGCGCGTTGTGCATTCATACGTTGTCCTCGACAGCGACGGATACCGCGCCCGCATTGATCGTCAGTCGCGTGCGCTTTTGCAGCGGGCTTTGCGGCGCAGTGCCGTCGGCATTGAGGAACTTCATCTTGTTGAAGATCGCGACGAATTGCGTGGGCGTGAGAGTCGCCGATGCGTAGCCGATGCCGTCGTGATCGGCATACAGCATGTCCGGATTGTTCTGGCGGATGAAGCTGTCCAATAGCGCCGATGAACCGATCAGCGAGGCGAGGGGCATGCCCGCCGCATACGTCTTCACGTCTTCGAAGAAAGGCTGGCTGCTGATGCCCGCCGACATCAGATCGATCATCACCGGCGTGCCCGTCGCGGGATTGGGCACGTCGCGCACGATGCCCGCCTGGAACGCATGCAGATCGCCCGTGATCGCGACGAGATTCGTGATGTTCTGCGCCTTCACGAACGACAGCAGATCCGCCTTGTGCGACGGATAGCCATCCCACGCGTCGCAATCGAGCACGAACACGACGTTATCGGGCGCGGGCGCGATCGACGTGAGATCGAGCCACAGTCGGTTCATCATCACTTCGTTGCCCCATACCTTCCATATCGAGGTGGAAGCCTTCAGCGTGTCCTTCCACCATTGCGTCTGCGCGGGACCGAAGATAGAGGGTACGCGCCCGAGCCGTTGCGTATCGGCTGCTTCGAATCGCGCGAGCACTTGCTGGGCCACGAAATAACGCGAGCCGACGAGATCGTTGCCGTTGACCGGATCGTGCCCGAGCGCCTGCGCGATGGCCGCTTCGCTCACGACGTGATCGTCGCGATAGAGCCGCTCGTCGGTCATCACGAGATGCATGAGCGAGCCGAAGTGGAAGTCGCGATAGATGCGGATGTTGTCGTAGGCCGTGTTGTTGAGATCGAACGACACGTCGCCCCAGTCGACCGGCAAGTACTCGGCCCACGCCTGATTCGCATTGCGGCGTCGCGCGGTCTGCTGAAGATTGGCGTTCGTATAGGTCTGATGATCCTGCCAGCAATCGTCGGAGAATTCGTGATCGTCCCAGATCGCGATGACCGGGAAGCGCGCATGCACGTTCTGCAGGCGCGCGTCGCCGCGATATGTGCGATATAGCGTGCGGTAGTCATCGAGCGTGCTGGCATAGGCGCCGCCGCTCGGCAGCGTGATCGCCGGATGCGCCGGCTCCACGGTGCCGGGTTGCGCGGCGAAGCCCGCCTCGTAGATGTAATCGCCCAGATGCACGACGAAGTCGAGATCGGTTTCAGCGGCCAGCAGCGACATTGCCTGCCAGTGATTCGCGCTCCAGTTCTGGCACACGAACCAAGCGAAGCGCAGTTGCGGGATGGCTTCGTTCGCCGCGGCCGCGGTGCGCGTCGTGCCCGTCGCGCTGATGTCGCTGCCCGCGACGAAACGGTAGTAGTACGTCGTCTTCGCGGCGAGACCGGTGACCTTGGTCCGCACGGTGAAGTCGTAATCTGCGACGGCACTCAACGGCACGCTGGCGACGAGCTGCGCGAAGTTCTGCTGCGCTGACACCTGCAACGTCACCGCGACGGGCGACGGCGACGCCGCCGCATTGCTGCCGTTCGCGACGCAGCGGGTCCAGAATACCGCGGAGACGTCGCGCGGATCGCCGCTCGCGACGCCTTGCGGGAACGCAAATGCGCCCGCGGGCGGCGGCGTCGAACCGCCGCCCCCGGCGTTGCCGTTGTCGTCGTGATCGCCCGAATGGCAGGCGGCAAGCGTGCCGGTGGCGGCCGCGACGGTATAGAACGCGGACAGCGAGAGGAAGCGACGACGGTCCATGAGAGCCTCCGTTTGCAAACGTCAGGGCGGTGCGCAACAGACGAGTTCGCTGGATGCGTCGAGCGGCCGATCCGACGGATGAGCGAGGCTCTTTTCGGGATTGAAATGATTAAAAGCTATAAATCACACCGCGCGCTGTCAAGGGACGTTTACGGGACGGCCAGCCGCCGCCTACCGCTTGTTACAAAGGCTTCGGTGCGAGGCGCCGCCAGCGGGTAAACTGTCGTAAGCGACTTTTGTCCAGGCGATGTCCACCGGCCACGCACCGGCTACACGGAAATGCGATACACCACATCACCGCTGCGCTGACTACAGACCCATGACCAGATCGAGATCCGCCGTTCCCCAACTCGGCGTCGCAGGCCCGGCTTCGAGCGGGCGCGCAATGACCGACGCGCAGTATCACGCGCTCGTCGATGCGATCGAAGACTGCGCGATTTTCATGCTCGACCTCAACGGCCGCATCACGAGCTGGAACAGCGGCGCACGCAAGATCAAAGGTTATGAGGCGCACGAGATCATCGGCCAGCATCTGTCGCGCTTCTACACGGCGGAGTCGGTGGCGCGCGGCTGGCCCGAATACGAACTGAAGCAGGCGTACGCGACCGGCCGCTTCGAGGATGAAGGCTGGCGCGTGCGCAAGGACGGCTCGCTGTTCTGGGCGAACGTCGTCATTACCGCGGCGCGCAATACGAAGGGCGAGATCATCGGCTACGCGAAATGCACGCACGATCTCACCGCCAAGCGCGCCGAGGAGGAAAAGCTGCGTCTGTCCGAAGAGCGCTTCCGTTTGCTCGTGGAAAGCGTGAGCGACTACGCGATCTTCATGCTCGATACGGGCGGCCATATCGCGAGCTGGAATACGGGCGCGATGCGCATCAAGGGCTATCAGCCATCGGAGATTCTCGGGAAGCACTTTTCGACGTTTTATTGCCCCGAGGATCTGGCCGCGAACCTTCCCGAGATCGAACTACAGACCGCGATTCGCACTGGCCGCGTGGAAAACGAAGGCTGGCGCGTGCGCAAGGACGGCTCGCTCTTCTGGGCGAACGTGATCATCACGGCGGTGTACGACGAGCATCGCGTGCTGCGCGGCTTCGCGAAGGTCACGCGCGACATGAGCGAGCGCAAGCGCCTCGAGCAGCTCGAGGTATCGTCGCGGCGCATCAGCGAGTTTCTCGCTACGCTCGCGCACGAGCTGCGCAATCCGCTCGCGCCGGTGCGCAATGCCATCGGCGTGATGCAGATGGAAACGGACATGCCGCAGCGCGTCGCCGCGTGCCGCGACATCATCGACAGGCAGACGTCGCATCTCGGCCGGCTCGTCGACGATCTGCTGGACATGGGCCGCATCACCACGGGCAAGATCGATCTGCGCATGGCGCGCGTGGACGTGAGCGATATCGTCGCGCGCAGCACCGAGCTCGTGCATCCTTTCACCGATGAGCGCATGCAGCGCGTCGTCACGAAGCTGCCGCAGGAGCCGGTTCATGTGGTGGGGGACAGCACACGGCTCGTGCAGGTCGTGCAGAACCTGTTGAACAACGCGTCGAAGTTCTCGCCGCGGGGGAGCACGATCAGCGTTGTCGTCGAGCCTGAGCCGACCGCCCTGCTGCTGAAAGTGATCGACACCGGGCGCGGCATTTCGCAAAAGGGCCTCGCGTCCATCTTCGATCTCTTCGTGCAGGAGGATCACTATCTCAATCCCGGCGAAGCGGGGCTCGGCATCGGACTCACGCTGTGCCGGTCGATCGTCGAGATGCATGGCGGCTCGATCAGCGCGGTGAGCGCCGGGCCGAATCAGGGCAGCACGTTTACGGTGCGCCTGCCCTATGCGTCCGACGACGATGCGCCGCGGCCGCATCGCGTGCTCGCGCAGAACGCGACGCAGGCCGCGGGCGATGGTCTGCGCGTCGTGCTGATCGACGACAACCAGGATTCAGCCGACAGCCTCGCCATGCTGCTGCAGATGAAGGGGCATGACGTGCGCACCGCGTATCACGGCAAGGAAGGGCTCGAAGTCATTCGGCATTTTCCTCCGGATCTGGTTCTGCTCGATCTGGCGTTGCCCGATATGGATGGGTACGCGGTGCTGCGGACGCTGCGCGCGCAACGGCTCCTTGGACCCGCCAAAGTGGTCGCGATGACGGGGTTCGGGCAGGAGAGCGACAAGGAACGCTCCGCGCAGGCGGGCTTCGATATGCATCTCGTGAAGCCGGTCGATTTCGACGTGCTGGACAGGTTGCTGGAGAAGGTGGCGGGGCGTTGAGCTGGTTGGGTTAGCTGGTGCTTTTGCGCTTTCGGCAGTTGCGTGTTCGCGTTGGTTTATCAGCGTTGCGCCGTGCGGGGCGGCGCTTACTCGCATAACGCTCGAATTCAAGAAGCGTCAGCTTTGCGCAGCTTCATCGACACAACATTTCGCCTGCCTGTTTCGTTCTGACTTCAAATCCGATAACTTTGCTATCCAAAAGAAGAGGGAGCACCGCGGCGCCAAAAACCACCACCCTACCCCCTCACCACCCGCAACGGAAAAATAACCCTCGACGCAAGCAACCCCAACGCCCCACCCAAAAGCGTCTCCCAGGCCCGCGCCGTCAGCAGTTCCACGGAATGCACCCCGCTCGCCGCCATCGTCACGATGAGCACGAACGCAAAGGCCCCACACGCGACGTCATACCGCTCCGGCAACGCCATCGCATAAGCGATCATCGCGAACGCGGACAAGATCCAGACGACGAGCGGCCAATGCTCCGCAAGCGGCAGGCAAACGATGCCGATCGGCACCCCGACGAGCGTCCCGTAGATGCGTCGCCGCACGCGCTCCGCCGTCCCGACCGCCGACGTCGCGACGACATACACGCAAGCCGTGATCGCCCACGCCGATTCCGCCAGCCCGAACGCGCGGTTCAGCACTACGACGACGAGCGCGCCGCACGCCGCCTGCAGGCCCATCGCGAACGCCGGCGATATCGCGTGACGTCCATACGCAGGCTCGGACGCCAACGCCGGCAGCACGGCCGGATGCTCGGCCGGCCCGCTCAACATGCGCGGCACGATGGCAGCAAGCATCCCGATCAGCAAGGCGATCAGAATCGCCCGTGAATCGCCGGGCCTGAGGTCCATCCCATAGGCGAGAAGCTGTCCGATGTAGAGCTGCGAGCCGATACCCGCGCCGGTCACTCCGAACCGCTTCAGGTAGCCCGCCAGAAAGGCGCCCGTCACGAGAATCAGCTCGGCGCCGCCGCGCCCGAGCTCGCGCAGCGACGGGCCGAACAGAGCAAAGGTCAGCGCACCGAACGCCGCCGCGATGCACAGCACGACGAGATCGCGGCTCGATTCGAAACGCGTCGCGCGCGCCTCCGACACGCTCGCCCAGAGCGCGAACCCGCCCGCGAGCCCGCCGACGGACACGCCCGGCGGCACGCTCTGCGTCACGTCCTGCAACGCGCCGAGCGCCGCCGCGAGGCCGTACGCGGTGACGAGCCGCAATCCCTTGATACGCCGATGCGTGCCGGGATCGACGCGATCGAGCCACGCGAGCGCCGCCTCGGCGCGACGTGCGCCCGATCGCGCGAGCGTCAGCGCCGTGTCCGCGAGGCCGGATCTCGCGTCGCCGATATCTTCCTCGTCATCCATGGGCATCCACCGAAGGGAACGCGTCTGCAACGCATTCTAGGCGATGCCGCGCCCCGGGTTCCGCCTGCGTGCGCGTCCGACAGGCGTTTTCGCCGCGCCACGCCCCGCCGCCTCGACGATGCAGCCCGCGAGCCGCGTCGCCGCATCCGGCTCGTCCGCACGCAGGCGCCGCGCGCGCTCGACGAGACCGATCTCGCGATGGAACGTGGCATCGCCGAGTTCGAGCGCGACCGCACCGCGCGGCCACGCACCGATGCCGTCTGACACCGGCAGAAGCGCCACGCCCAGGCCCCGCGCCACCAGTTGCGCGATGCCCGGCAGCTCGTCGACTTCGATCGAGTCGCGCACCGCGATGCGGCGCTTGGTCAGAAACATATCGACTTGCCGCCCGCCGAACGAGCGCCGGTCATAACGGATGAACGGCTCCGTTTCGATCAGTTCGCGCCAGTCAGCGCCTTTCCTGGCGGCGGGCGCGAGCAGCACGAACGGCTCCGCGACGAGCGTGCGCCATCGCAGCTCTATCTGCAGCGCGAACGGCGGACGGATGATGACGGCCATGTCCATCTCGCCCGCATCGACGCTCGCCAGCAGATTGAGCGAAACGCCCGGCACGAGCCGGATGCGCCAGGCGGGCAGCACGCGCCGGAATGCGCCGATCGCTTCGGGCAAAAGCACCGCATGGGCCGAGGCGATCGCGCCCACCGAAAGCAAGCCGCCGCGCCCGTCCTCGCCTTCCGGTTCGGCCAGACGCGCGTACAGTGCGATCAGTTCGTCGGCGAGTTCGAGCGTGCGTCTGCCCGCCTTGTTGAGCGTCGCGGAGCGGCCGGTGCGGTCGAAGAGCGTGACGCCGAGATGCGCTTCGAGGCGCTGCATCTGCGCGCTCACCGCCGACTGCGTGAGGCCGATATGCGCGCCCGCGCCCGCAAACGTACCGTGGCGCGCCACCGCGATGAAGGTCTGAAGTTCGCGCAGCATGTCGATTCATCGAAAATATTGGAGGTGACTCACGCAATATATCGTTTTTCAACAGATTTATTTATCAATACACTGGGGTTTCGTTCCCCACATGTCGATTAAAGGATTCACGCCATGAGCACGACCCAGCACGCCATGCCGCCCTTCCATCTCGCGTTCCCCGTTCACAGCCTCGCCGCTGCGCGCGAGTTTTACGGCGAATTGCTCGGCTGCCCGGAAGGCCGCAGCTCCGACGCCTGGGTCGATTTCAATTTCTATGGGCATCAGATCGTCGCGCATCTCGCGCCCGAGGAAGCCGGGCATCGTTCGACGAGCGCGGTCGACGGCGACGCGGTGCCGGTGCGCCACTTCGGCGTCGTGCTGTCTGTTCCGCAATGGGAAGAACTGGCCGGCAGACTGCGCGCCGCGGGCACGCGCTTCATCATCGAGCCGCATGTGCGCTTCAGGGGCGAAGTCGGCGAGCAGGCGACGATGTTCTTCCTCGATCCGTCGGGCAATGCCGTGGAGATCAAGGCGTTCGCGGATATGTCGTCGCTGTTCGCGAAGTAAGACGTCGATCAAAAGCCCAAAAGCAAACGGGACGCCAGCGGCGTCCCGTTCGTCATTTCATCGCGCGTTTCCCGTTACTGACCCGAGCCGCTCGCGCTGACCGGCGCGCCCGGTCCGCTCGGCGCCGCCGTGCCGCCCGGCGCGGTGGACGGGCCCGCGTTCATCGGGCTCTTCTGCATCTTCTTCGAATGCGTGGATTTGTGGGATTTCGACTGCGCGTGCTGCGTGGTCGTTTGCGCGTTGTCGCCGGCCTGCAGGCCCGTGCTCGAGCTCGGCGGATTGTCCTGCGCGAAAGCGGATGCACAGACGAGAGCGAAGGCGCCGGCAGCGGCGGAAAGGGCGAAACGTTTCATATCGGACACTCCTGTTTGCGGTTTGCGAAATGCGATGCTTGCGGCTTGTTCTGCCTGCTGGCCGCGACGCTTGAGCCGCGGCCGGTTCGCACGATACGAATCAGCACGCGACATGCCACGGTCTGACGATTCGCAAACGGAGTGTCGTCGAATGAAAGGCGTTCAGGTTCTGAACACGGAGACCGCGCGCTTCAGCTCTTCGGCCTGAACGGCGAGCGCGGCAGCGGCGGCCGTCGCCTGCTCGACGAGCGCCGCGTTCTGTTGCGTGACGGCGTCCATCTGCGTGATCGCGACGCCGACCTGTTCGATGCCCTGCGTTTGCTGCGACGAGGCCGACGAGATCTCGTTCATGATGTCGTTCACGCGCGTGACGGACGTGAGAATCTGCTTCATCGTGTCGCCGGATTGCTGCGCGAGATCCTGCCCCGCCGTGACGTTCGTCACCGATTCGTCGATGAGCGTCTTCACGTCCTTCGCCGCGGCCGCGCAACGCTGCGCGAGCGCGCGCACTTCCGATGCGACCACCGCGAATCCGCGCCCGTGCTCACCCGCGCGCGCCGCCTCGACGGCCGCGTTCAACGCGAGAATGTTGGTCTGAAACGCGATGCCTTCGATCACGCCGATGATGTCGACGATCTTCTCCGAGCTGCCCGCGATCTTGTCCATCGTCGCCACGACGCCGAGCACGACGCCGCTGCCGCTTTCGACCGTCGACGACGCGCTCGCCGCGAGCTGGCTCGCCTGGCCGGCGTTATCCGAATTGAGGCGCACGGTCGAGGTGAGCTCTTCCATGCTCGATGCGGTTTCCGCGAGCGAAGCCGCCTGCTCTTCGGTACGCGAAGACAGATCGTGATGACCGTCTGCAATTTCCCGCGACGCCGCCGTGATGCCATCCGCGACGAGCTTGATCTGCGCGATCGTCTGCGTGAGACGCGACTGCATCGTGTGCATCGAATGCATGAGACTCGAATCGTCGCCCGGCTTCACCTGCACGGCCTGCGCGAGATCGCCCGCCGCGATGCGCTGGCAGACGATCGACACATCCTGCGGATCGCCGCCGATGCTCTTCAGCACGCCGCGGATGATGAGCGCCATCGCGAGCGTCAACGCCGCGCCGATCACGCCGATGAGCAGCAGCGACTTGAGCACGATCGCATGAAAGGCCGTGTCGATATCGTCGATATACGCGCCCGTGTAGATATGCCAGTCCCATTCGCGCACGTAGTCGCCGTATGTGATCTTTGGCAGCGGCTCGGTCTCGCCGGGCTTCGGATAGAGATAGGTCGTGATATGCGAGCCGTCGAGACCGTGCTTGACGATTTCGCCGGTGAAGTGCTTGCCGGTGCTGTCGACGAAATCATTGATCTTGTTTTCCGTGTCCGGGCGCACCGAGTTCAGCACCTGAAACATCTTCGAATCGAGGATGGCGAGATAGCCGTTCGTGCCGTAACGGATCGCGCGCACGCTGGCGATCGCGAGCTTCTTCGCGTCTTCCGCGGGCAGCGCGCCGCTTTGCGCCTGCTTGACATAGAACCTGACGACGCTCGTCGCCGATTGAACCTGTTCGGCGAGCGCGTTTTCACGGTTGCGCATCAGCGAGTGTTTCGTGGAGATCGCATTGAGCGCGCACAGAAGAATCAGACTGAGCCATACGAAGCCCACGGTGCTCATGAGCTTGGTCTTGAAGGATATTTTTTTCACGATCTGGTTGAAGGAGCCGATGAAAGCGCCGGGGCAGGCGCTTGCTGTGCGGCTTGCGATCGTGTGCCGTTTTACGTTTGCGTGAAAAGGCGCATCGTGGCCCTGCGATCGAAAGCCGTATGGGAATTAACGGCAGACAGATGCCGTTCTTGAGGCGCTGGACCTCGCGCGACGCGGGTCATGCAAAGAAAAACGCCCCGCGAGACCGAAGCCACGCGGGGCGCTATGCCTGCACGAAACTGCGTCGAATCAATGCCCGACCGGTTCCGTCGCCTTGAGGTCGCTCGCCATCGCCGTCTCCGGATGCGCCGCCTGCTTGATCAGGAGCGCGACAGCCGAGACGATTCCCGCCACCGCGATCGTCGCGAAAATGCCGCCGAAGCTGAAATGCAGGCGCGTCAGTTCGGCGACGAGGAACGATCCCGCGATGCCGCCGAAGCGCCCGATGCCGAGCATCCACGCGACACCCGTGCCGCGTCCCTGCGTCGGATAGAACGCCGCCGCCAGCGCGGGCATCGACGATTGCGCGGTGTTCATCAGAACGCCCGCGAGGAACACGACGAGCACGAGCATGCCGACGTTGCCCACGGCCTGACCGATCAGATACACGCTCACGGCGGTGAGCGCATAACACGCCGCGATGATGCGGTTGGCGTTGAACTTGTCCATCAGCACGCCGCACAGCACCGCGCCGACGCCGCCGAGCGGGAACAGCGCGGAAATGAGCGTCGCTTTCTGCGGCGTCAATCCGGATTCCTTCAGCAGGATCGGCATCCAGTTGATCGATGCGTAGAAGATCACGAGGCCCATGAAGTAGGCGAGCCACAGCATGACCGAGCCGACGATGTACGAGCGCGACAGCACCACGCTCATGCCGCTCTGCCCCGCCGCGGCGGGCGCGGCTTCCGTCATGAAGAACGAGCCCGCCTGCATGGCGTCGGAGGAGATGCGCGCGAGCGTCGCGCGAATCTTCTCGACTGGCTTCGCCTTCGCCACCATATAACGCACCGATTCCGGCAGCTTCACGATGAGCAGCACCGACAGCACGAGCGGCGCCACGCCGCCCAGCATCAGCACGCTGCGCCAGCCGAAATGCGGAATCATCCATGCCGCGAGAAAGCCGCCGAACGCCGCGCCGAGCGGAAAGCCGCAGAACATCAGATTGATGAGCGTCGCGCGGCGGTTGTCGGGGCAGAACTCGCTCATCATCGTGACGGCGTTCGGCATGGCCGCGCCGAGGCCGACGCCGGTGATGAAGCGCAGCGTCGTCAGTTGCGTGAGGTCCGCGGCGAACGACGACGCGAGACACGCCACGCCGAAGAGCAGCACCGACGAGAGCAGCATCGCGCGGCGGCCGAGCTTGTCGGACAGCGGCCCGGAAAGCAGCGCGCCCGCGGCGAGCCCGAAGAGCGCCGCGCTCAGAACGGGCGCGAGCGCCGGCCGGCTGATATGCCATTCGTTGACGAGCGAAGGCGCAATGAAGCCGATCGCGGCGGTATCGAAACCATCCAGAAGGACGATCACGAAGCACATCACGAAGATGAGCCATTGAAACGGCGAGAACGGATGCTCGTTGATGAACGTCTGTACGTTCACGGCAGGACTTCTACTCACTTCATTCCCTTTTCGATGATGGGCGCGCGCCTCGCAAGGCCGCATCCCGGAACTGAAACCGCTTCCCGCCGGCGTTTTTGTCGTTGTCGTGCGAGCCGCAGACCCGGTCGTTGCATGGAAATCGGCGCGAATGTTCGTTAGACGAACACCGATTCACATAGCGAACACGCGTGTGAGGGTACTGAAGAAGCTCGCGCTTCGTCAACGCGGGCTTACCCGCGTATGACGAAGCGCTGACCTGTGGCTATCGGCGGGATGGGAATGAAGCGCGGCGTGTCAGGCTACGCGCCGTCCCGCGCGATACGTCTCGCGTGGAACCTGCAATCCGTCCACCGACGCGACGCGCACGAAGTCCGCGCGCAGGCCCGCCGCGATGGCGCCGCGATCGGTCAGGCCGGCCGCATGCGCCGGCGCCCACGACACCGTCGCGACCGCGCGCGGCAGCGACCAGGCCGCTTTGCTCACGAGATCGAATACAGCGATCAGCAGACTGGACGGCACGTAGTCCGAGGACAGGATATCCAGCAGCCCTTCGCGCGCCAGTTCGAGCGCCGACACGTTGCCCGAATGCGAGCCGCCGCGCACGACGTTCGGCGCGCCCATGATGGTCGCGATGCCGTGGTGGCGCGCGGCGCGGGCGGCGTCGAGCGTCGTCGGGAATTCGGCGAGCGCGATGCCGTCGCGCGCCGCTTCCTCGACGTGCTCGACGAGCGTGTCGTCGTGACTCGCGAGCGAGATGTTCAGGGACTTGCAACGCCCGACGATTTCCGCGCGATGCTTCGCGGCATAGCGCGCCTGATGTTCCGCCAGCTCGGCGAGGATCTTTTTCGTGTGCTCGTCGCTCCACTTGCCGTGACGCTCCTGATATTTGCGCCACTTCTCGTGGTCCTGCCATTGCCGTTGCCCCGGAGTGTGATCCATCACCGACGCGAGCCTGAAAAGCGGATGAGACGAGAGCGAATCGAACACTTCGACGACATCCGTCGTGCCCACTTCGCAACGCAGATGCAGAAAGTGATCGGCGCGCAGGAGATCGCGCTCGACGAACTTGCCGATCGACTTCGCGCATTGCACCTGGAGTTCGCGGCCGCGCACGCCGTCTTCGGGACGCGAGCCCACGCCGAGCGCATCGAACACCGTCGTGATGCCGGCGGATGCCACTTGCGCGTCATGGACGATGATCGCGGCCTCGTGATTCCACAACACGCCCGGACGCGGCGCGAGATGCTTTTCGATGTTGTCCGTATGCAGTTCGACGAAGCCCGGCAGCAGATAGTCGCCGTCCCAGTCGACGGCATCGCGCGCCGATGTATTGCCCGGCGCGATGTCGGCGATGCGTCCGTCCTCGACACGCACGGTGCCCGCGAACTCCTCGTCGCGCGTCACGATGCGCGCATTCTTGATCAGCATGTCTGCCACACTCCGGAATCGGTTTGAACGGAAGCGCCGCCGGCGCTCGCGAGCCGCACGATGCGGGTCGCGACGCGCTCGCGCGTGTCCTCGTCATGAAAGATGCCGACGATCGCCGCGCCTCGCTCGCGCGCCTCGACGATGAGGTCCGCGACCACGTCGCGGTTCTCGGCATCGAGCGACGCGGTGGGTTCATCGAGCAAAAGAAGAGGATGCGCCGCGATCAGCCCGCGCGCGATGTTCACGCGCTGCTGTTCGCCGCCCGAGAACGTCGCGGGCGCGAGCGCCCACAGGCGTCGCGGCACGTTGAGGCGTTCGAGCAACGCGCATGCGCGAGCGCGCGCTTCGTCTTCGTCCACGCCGCGCGACACGAGCGGCTCCGCAACGAGATCGAGCGACGACACACGCGGAATCGCGCGCAGGAACTGGCTGACATAGCCCATCGTCGTGTTTCGCAAGCGGATGATCTCGTGCGGCGCGGCTTCGGTCAGCACGACGTGGCGCGATGCACGGCTGTCGTCACGAATCGCGATGGTGCCGCGCGTCGCGAGATAGTTGCCGTACATGCAGCGCAGGAACGTGCTCTTGCCCGCACCCGATGCACCCGCGAGCACGACACATTCGCCGCGCTCGACATCGAGCGAAACGCCCGACAGCGCAGCAATACGGACGCCCCCCTGCTGATGCAGCGTAAAGGTCTTTTCGATGCCGCGTGCCTGCAGCATCAGCGTGTCGTTCGTGACAAAGGCATTCATGGTCATCTGTCGCACCTCAAACGGGCAGCACGGACGCGACGAGCGTCTGTGTGTAAGGATGTTGCGGATCATCGAGCACCTGGTCCGTAAGACCGCTCTCGACGACGCGCCCGTCCTTCATCACCATCAGCCGATGCGCGAGCAGACGCGCGACGCCGATGTCGTGCGTGACGATCACCGCGGCGAGATGCAGCTTGCTCGTCAACGTGCGCAGCAGGTCGAGCAGGCGCGCCTGCACGGATACATCGAGGCCGGCGGTCGGCTCGTCCATGAACACGAGGCGCGGCCCCGTCACCAGATTACGCGCGATCTGCAAGCGCTGTTGCATGCCGCCCGAAAACGCCGAAGGCAATTCGTCGATGCGCGCCGCATCCAGTTCGACGCGGCTCATCCAGTCGGCGGCAGTTTCGCGCAACCGTCCGTAGTGACGCGCGCCGATCGCCATCAACGGCTCGCCGATGTTCGCGCCCGCGGATACGTTGCGGCGCAGGCCGTCGCGTGCGTTCTGGTGCACGAAGCCCCATTCGGTGCGCGACAGAAGACGCTTGCGTGCTTCGGCAAGCGTCGATAGATCGAGCGCCTCCCCTTCGCGCGTGGTGTAGGTGAGCGCGCCGCCGTCTATTTCGCTGCGCAACGCGAGCGCATTCAGCAAGGTCGATTTGCCCGAGCCCGATTCGCCGACGATGCACAGCACCTCGCCCGGATAGACCTCGAGATCGATATCGACACAACCGCCGCGTCCGTCATAACGCTTCGTGAGGCGCGTCGCCTTCAGCAGTGCGTTCATTGCGCGACCTCTTCGTCGTCGCGACGGCTATGGCAGTAATCGCTGTCGGAGCAGACGAACATGCGCGTGCCCTGATCGTCGACGATCATCTCGTCGAGAAAGCTTTCATGCGAACCGCACAGCGCGCACGCGTGCTCCCACTTCTGCACGCTGAACGGATGATCCTCGAAATCCAGGCTCTTCACTTTCGTATAAGGCGGTATCGCATAGATGCGCCGTTCGCGGCCAGCGCCGAAGAGTTGCAATGCAGGGTTCATGTGCATCTTCGGGTTGTCGAACTTCGGGATCGGCGAGGGCGATGTGAGATAGCGGTCGTTCACCAGCACCGGATAATCGTAAGTCGTCGCAATGCTGCCGTGCTGCACGATATCCTCATAATATTTCACGTTGATGAGGCCATAGTCCGCGAGCGCGTGGAGCTTTCTGCACTCCGTCACGCGCGGTTCGAGACGGAACAGCGGCTCGGGCATCGGCACCTGATAGACGATGATCTGCTTGTCCGTCAGCGGCGTCTCCGGAATGCGGTGGCGCGTCTGCACGATGGTCGCCTCCGCCGTGCGCGTGGTGGTCGCCACGCCCGCGGTGCGCGCGAAGAAGCGGCGGATGTTCACCGCGTTCGTCGTCTCGTCGGAGCCTTGATCGATAACTTTCAACGTATCGCTCTCGCCGATGATCGCCGACGTCACCTGCAAGCCGCCCGTGCCCCATCCATACGGAAGCGGCATTTCGCGCGACGCGAACGGCACCTGATAACCCGGCACCGCCACCGCCTTGAGCAGCGCACGGCGAATCATGCGTTTGGTCTGCTCGTCGAGGTACGCGAAGTTATAGCCTTCGGTGAGTGCGTTCATGCCGCATTCTCCTTGTTGTCATCCGCGCCATGCGCCGCACGCAGGCGGCGAAGCAGCTCCAGCTCGGACTGGAAATCGACGTAATGCGGCAATTTCAGGTGTTGCACGAAACCGGACGCTTCCACGTTATCGCTGTGGTACAGCACGAACTCGGCATCCTGCGTGGGCGAAGCAACGGACTCACCCAGTTCTTCCGCGCGCAATGCGCGGTCCACGAGCGCCATCGCCATCGCCTTGCGCTCCGAATGACCGAAGGCGAGGCCATAGCCTTGCGTGAACGTCGGCGGCACATCGCCGCTGCCCGCGAACTGGTTGATCATCTGACACTCGGTCACTTCGATATCGCCGATCTCGACCGCGAAGCCCAGCTCATCGACGACCATCTCCACCGCCACTTCGCCGTGACGGATCTCGCCCGCGAACGGATGACTGTGCGCATAGCCGCGCTGCGTCGCATAGCCGACCGCGAGCAGAAAGCCTTCGTCGCCGCGCGCGAGGTTTTGCAGGCGCGTCGAGCGATCGGCGGGAAACGACAGCGGCTCGCGCGACAGATCGCCCGGTGGCGGCGCGTTCTCGTGCGAACGTTCCTGCTCGATGAGGCCTTCCTTGTCGAGCATGGACAGCACGCGCGGCATCGCGCTTTCGCCGGAAGCCTTCGCCGCGATAGTTGCATCGCCAACTTGTTCGCCTTCGGCGAGCAAGGTGAAATCGAGCAGGCGCTGAGTGTAGTCGTAGGTACCGCCCAGCATCTGGCCGCCGGGAATGTCCTTGAACGCCGCCGAGATGCGGCGCTCGACGCACATGGCTTCCGTGTCGATCGGCAGCGTGTAGCCGAAGCGCGGCAATGTCGTGCGATAGGCGCGCAGCAGGAAGATCGCTTCGACGAGATCGCCCGCCGCCTGCTTGATGGCGAGCGCGGCGAGGTCTTCGTCGTAGACGGAGCCTTCAGTCATCACGCGCGCGACGGCAAGACGCATCTGCTCGCGAATCTGCGCGACGGAAAGCTCGGGCACGGCGACATCGCCACGACGCTTTTTCGCGAGCACGTCCCATGACCGTTCGATGGCGCGTTCACCACCCTTGACCGCGACGTACATCAGCTCACCTCCACGTGCGTCGTGCGCGGCAGGCCGACGAGCGAGCCGCCCGCGACGAAGTAGCAATCGATGCCGCAAGGAAAGAGCGCGGTGAGCGCCGCGCGCTCGCGCCAGAACTCGCGCGACAATCCCGCAATGCCCACCGTGCGCGACGCCGCGATGCCGGGACCGCGCCATGCAAGCGGTTCGCCTTCGGTCAACGAGGGCACGCGAATGAACAACGTCGCGGAGTCCTCGGGCGATTCGGGATCGCCGTGCGAAAACGTATCGAGCGAAGGCATGTCGCGCGCATCGTCGATATAGGCGAACGCGGCCGCGCGGCGATCGCGCGTCAAGGTCGCGCTCGCGTGAAAACGCAGGGCGTCGCCCAGCACGCCGTCTTCGCGCTCGATGAAAACCGGCGTCGAATAATCCGTCAGCGCGAGCAGCGACGCGAACGCCGCGAGCGGCACGCGTGCGGCGAGCGCATCGCGCATTGCGTGATTGTTCGGCAACGCGGCATCGATCGCGACGATGCTGCCCGGGCGCGACAGCGCATCGAGCAACGCGCGGAACACGCGCTGCGCGTCGTGCACCGTGTCGTTGAAGCCGGGCACGAGCCGGGTCATGTCGATCTGCATCATTCGCCTCTCACCATCGTGAAAAATTCGACCTTGGTCGCGGCCGCTTCGGCTTCCTTGCGACGCCGCTCATCGGCGATGCGTGCGGCCAGCGGTGCAACCAGTTGCGTCTGCAACTTGTCCGCATAGCGGGGCATCTGCAGGAGCGCGTCGGCGAGCGCGGCGAGCGTTGCGCGCTCCTTGTCGCGGCCCATGTGTACCGCGACGCCGACTGGCGCGCTGCCGTCGTCGAGCACGAGACGCAGCGTGGCGCGCGTGACGGTCGTCTCGCCGAGATTGAACGCATCGCCCGTGCCGCCGATGCGCCCGCGCACCATCGCAAGCCCGATGTCCGGCGCGCGCAGCCACACATAAGCGGGCACCTTCGCGCCTTCGAGCGCCGCATCGAGCGCCTGTTTCAGCGCGTCGCGCGGCGTGCGCGCGAGCACCGCCATCCATTCACGGCGGCCGAAAGCGTTCCGCGACTCCATTGAATTACTCATCGCTTTCCCTATGTTCGAAAGGATCCGGCCGTCCTATGCTACTCGTCGCCTTATCTAGTCGTCTAGACGTTTGGTCGTGTAGTGAGGCTTTTCACATTTCCATCACGAGTTGCGCACTACAATCCGGAAGAACGATATTCAAACCGACAGGAATGACAGCGCCATGACATCCAGCGAAAATGCCGCGCCTCTCCATGCGGTCGAGCGCGGCGCGGGGGTTGCGGTCTGGCGGCAGATCGAGCAGATCCTCGCCGCGGAGATCGCCGCAAAGAGCTTCGGCGACGAAGGACGTCTGCCGAGCGAGGCCGAACTCGCCAGGCGCTTCGACGTGAACCGTCATACCGTGCGCCGCGCGATGCTTCGGCTCGCCGCGACGGGCCTCGTCAGCGTCGAGCAGGGGCGCGGCACGTTCGTGCAGCCGGGCGCGATCGACTATCAGATCGGACGCCGCACGCGCTTCACGGAGAACCTGCGCCGCCAGAAGCACACGTCGGCGGGCGTCGTGTTGAGCTCGGAGCGCGTGAAGGCCGATCCGGCCGTCGCGAAGGCACTCGGCGTGCGCGCGGGCACGCTCGTCTATCAGATCGAAACGCGCCACGATTCCGACGGCATCCCGATGACTTACGCGCGTAACTGGTATCCGGCCACGCGCTTCAACGATCTGCCCGCGTCGATCGAAGCGGCGGGCGGCATCAGCGCTGCGCTTGCGAAGTTCGGCGTGAAGGACTACACGCGCAAATGGAGCCGCATCGGCAGCGTGCTTCCTTCGTCGGACGTGGCGCGGCGCTTGCAGATCAATCGTCAGCAGCCGGTGCTGTGGGTCGAGAACGTCGATGTCGACGAGAACGGCGTGCCGATCAAATACGGCATCACGCATTTCGCGGCGGACCGCGTGCAGTTGATGGTCGAGCACGATCTATGAGCGTTGCCGCCCATCCGCGCGTGGCGCTCTATTACGCCCCGCCCGCCTCCTCCGCATGGTGGCGCGACGGTTGCGAGTGGCTCGGGCGCGATCCCGAGAACGGACGCGAGACCGCGACGGCCGTTCATGACGTCACGCATGCGCCGCGCCGTTACGGCTGGCACGCGACGCTCGTCGCGCCCTTCCACATGGCCCCCGGCATCGAACTCGCGGACGTGCTCGCGTGCGCTCGCGCATGGGCAAGCGCAGTGCCGCGCTTCGAGATGCGCGTCAAGGCGGCCGAACTGGGCCGCTTCGTCGCGCTGCGGCCCGCCGAAGCCAGCGACGACGCGACGCTTCGCACGCTCGCCGCCAGTGCCCTGCAGGCGCTTTCCGGGCTACGCGCCACGCCTTCGCCTGAAAGCCTCGAACGGCGCATTCACGAGGACATGAGCGCGCGCCAGGTCGAGCTTCTGCGCGCATGGGGCTATCCGTATGTCTTCGACGAATATCGCTTTCACATGACGCTTTCAGATTCGCTCGACGACGCGAACGCGCGCGCGTCGATCGTGTCGGAATGGATGCGGCGCATCGATGCGCTCGGCCCGCTGCCGGTGCACGGCGCGGCGCTTTTCATCGAACCCGAGCCGGGCGCGGCCTTCACGCTGTGGCAGCGCCTGCCGTTCAACAACGCACAGGATGTGGCATGACCGAAGTCGATAGCTCGAAACTGATCTACGTGATGGGACCATCGGGCGCGGGCAAGGACTCTTTGCTCGGCTTCGCGCGCGAACGCATCGGCGCGCAGGTGATGTTCGCGCATCGCTACATCACGCGCGCGGTCGGGGAAGGGGAGAACCATATCGCGCTGTCGCATGACGAGTTCACTTCGAGGCTTTCATATGGCCTCTTCGCGATGCATTGGACGAGCCTCGGGCTGCGCTACGGCATCGGCATCGAACTGGATGCGTGGCTTGCGCGCGGCATGCCCGTCGTCGTGAACGGTTCGCGGCAGCACGCGGGACTCGCGCTCGACCGTTATCCCGACGCGCGCTTCGTGCATATCGATGCAACGCCTTCGGTCCTGGCCGCGCGTCTCGCGCGCCGCGGACGCGAGGATGCGCGGCAGATCGAAGCGCGGCTTGCGCGCCGCCCCGCGTTCGAATTGCCGTCGCACGCGCGCGTCGTGAACATCGACAATTCCGGCATGCTCGCCGACGCCGGCACGCAATTCCTCGACGTGCTCGCGGTCGCGGGCCGCGTCTAGGCTCACCGCGCCCTTCTCTCTTCCGCGACGGGACAATTCACGGTGGCCGAGGAATTTTGAGGCAGACACGCAAATGCCGCCACGTCCTGATGTCGTGACGCAGCTCAGATCACGCGCTCGCGCACCCAGCCGGATACGAGGTCGATCAGCGACACGATCACGATGACGATCAGCATCACCGCGCATGTCTGCGCATAGTTGAACGAGCGGATCGCCTCATAGAGCACGACGCCGATCCCGCCCGCGCCCACCATGCCGACGACCATCGCGGAGCGCACGTTCGACTCGAAGCGATACAGCGCGAACGAGATCCACAACGGCAACACCTGCGGCAGCACGCCGTAGACGATTTCATCGAGACTGCTCGCGCCGGTGGCGCGCACGCCTTCGGCGGGCCTCGAATCGACGGCCTCGACCGCTTCCGCGAAAAGCTTCGCGAGCACGCCCGTCGTATGCACCCAAAGCGCGAGCACGCCGGCGAACGGACCGAGCCCGACCGCGACGATGAAGAGCATCGCGAAGACCATTTCGTTGATCGCGCGGCACGCGTCCATCAAACGTCGCACCGGTTGCGAGACCCACGCGGGCGCGATGTTCTGCGCCGAAAGCAAGCCGCACGGCACTGCGCAAACCAGCGCGAGCGCCGTGCCCCACACCGCGACCGCGAGCGTCACGATCATTTCATGCGCATACGTGCGCCATTCCGTGAAGTCGGGTGGAAAGAAGTCGCGTGCGAACTCGCTCATGTTGCCCGATGCGCCGAGCAGATCGAGCGGACGCATGTCCGCGCTTTTCCATGACAGCCCGAGCACGGCGATGACGACGATCCAGCCGAGCATCGACGTCCAGCTTCGCCTGGGTGCGCTCGTCGTGATGGGCCGGACGACGCCGGCCTCGAACGTGGCTACGTCGAGCGGCTTCATTTACTTCGCCGCCGTGCTGTCGAGCGCGGCGATCTTCTGATCGAGCGCTGCGAGCTGCGCTTCCTTGTCGGCGGCGTCGAGATGCGCATCGTTCTGCACCTGCTCCTTCTTCTGAAAGAGTGACATCTGACGAATGGGCACGAGCTGCGCGTTCGACGAATCCGCGAAGCCCGAATAACCCGATATCGAAGCCATCACCGCCTGCTCGCGCGGATCCTTTTCAGCGTAGTGATCGAAGAAGCTGCGCAGCTTTTCCTTCGTCGCCTGCGGCAGATCGCGGCGCCACACGAGCGGGTCGGACGGGATCAGCGGCGACTTCCACAGCACGCGCACCTTCGGATACAGCTCCGGATGCTGCTTCTTGATGGTGTCGAGCATGTCGGTGTTGTTGGTCGCGACGTCGATCTTGTCGTTCACGACCGCGAGCATGTTCGCCTCATGACTCGACGGCAACACGCTCTTGAACGCGCGCTTCGCATTGATACCGTTCTTCGCGAACAGATAGTACGAAGGCACGAGCGTGCCCGACGTGGAGTTCGGATCGCCGAAGCCGAGATTGATGTCCTTCGTGTTCTTCAGCACCTGATCGAGCGACTTCCACTTGCTGTTCGCGTTCGTGATGAGCAGCGAGTAATAGCCCGCTTCGCCGTTCTTGTACTTCACTTTCGCGAAGACTTCGCCATTCGAACGATCGACGGCTTCGATCGCCGAAGCATTCCCGAAGAAGCCGATCTGCACCTTGTTGAAGCGCATCGCCTCGATGATGCCCGCATAGTCGGTCGCGAAATACGCCTTCACGTCGAGGCCGGTCTGCTTGTTCAGATCGTCGATGAGCGGCTGCCAGCGCTGCTTGAGCGCGGCGGACGAATCGGTGGAGATGATGCCGAAGTTGATCGTCTCGGCAAGAACGGTCTGCGTCAGAAGGCAAGACGCGAGCGCGGCGCCGGCCAGGAAGAGACGGGCTGTTTTCATGATGCGATCCAGGGTTGATGTTCGGTTCGAAACTTAAACGCCCGCGGCCGAGGCGAATGCCTGCGAAGCTTGCGTGTGCGCGCTCGGCGCGCTGCGATGCGTGAGCAGTTCGTCCGCCGACGAGCCGTACAGCTCGCGCAGCACGGCGGACGTGAGGCGCTCGCTCGCGCCGTCGAACACGACGCGGCCATCGCGCAACGCGATCGTGCGCGGGCAGTACTTCATCGCCACATCGATCTGATGCAGCGACACGACGACCGTCAGGCCGTGCTCGCGATTGAGCGCCTGCATCAACTCCATGACGCGGCGCGCCGATTCGGGATCGAGCGATGCGATGGGCTCATCGGCGAGCACGATGCGCGCGCGCTGCACGAGCGCGCGGGCCAGTGCGGCGCGTTGCTGCTGGCCGCCGGACAGATTGCTCGCGCGCTCGAATGCGTGCTCGCCGATGCCCATCGCGGTGAGCGATTCCATCGCGAGCGAGCGCTCGCCGCGCGGGAAGCGGCCCGCGAGACGCCGCCACAGCGATACGCGCGACAACGCGCCGATCAGCACGTTGGTCAGCACCGAAAGGCGTCCGACTAGATTGAATTGCTGAAACACGAAGGCGACGTCGCGGCGGATCGGGCGCACTTCGCGCACGATCCTGCCGTTCTGCTGGATCGGCCGGCCGAGCAACGTGACGTGCGATGGCGCGGGGTCGGATGCCGTGAAGCCCGCGATGTGCCGCAGGAGCGTCGATTTGCCGGACCCCGATGCGCCGATGAGCGCGACCATTTCGCCCTCCTCCACGCGCAGATCGACGGAATCGAGCGCCTTGCGGCCGTTTCCGAACGTCTTGGTGAGACGCTCGATGCGAATTGCGTCCATAGCTTCCCTCGATGGGCGCGCTCAAACGGCGCGCTGAAACGTTCGGGAGATTCTAGGAAGCGAACATGACGAGACAGTGACGCGCATGAGACGTCTAGATGAATACATGACTTCATCGCGCCGTCGTCTGAGACGATCGAGCAGGAAATCGATCCGAACGAGCATTCGCGTTTCGTGTGGCGCGCGTCATGATGGTTGCAAATGCAACAACCATTCGGGACTTCATCATGAACACGATCCATACGGATGTCGCCATCATCGGCGCGGGCAGCGCGGGACTTTCCGCGTATCGCGCGGCGAAGGCGGCGGGCGCCTCGGCGATTCTCATCGAAGGCGGCGCGCACGGAACGACGTGTGCGCGCGTCGGATGTATGCCTTCGAAGCTGCTCATCGCTGCGGCCGACGCGGCGTATCACGCGACTCACGCCGATGCATTCGGCGTGCATATCGACGGCGCGGTGCTTATCGACGGGCGCGAGGTGATGGCGCGCGTGAAGCGTGAGCGCGATCGCTTCGTGGGCTTCGTCGTTGCGGGTGTCGATGCGATGCCCGATGCGGACAAGCTCATCGGCTATGCGCGTTTCATCGACGACAACTTGCTGCAAGTGGGCGAGCACACGCGAGTGCACGCGAAGAGCGTCGTGATCGCGACCGGATCGAGCCCCGTCATGCCCGCGATGTATCGCGCGCTCGGCGATCGCGCGGTCATCAACGACGACGTGTTCGCATGGGACGACCTGCCGAAGCGCGTCGCGGTGATCGGCGCGGGTGTCATCGGGCTGGAACTGGGTCAGGCGCTGGCGCGGCTCGGCGTGCGGGTATCGGTATTGGGTGCGCGCGGACGCGTCGGGCCCTTGAGCGATCCGGATGTGCGCGGCTATGCCGAACGTGTATTCGCAGAAGCGCTTCATTTCGAGCCGCGTGCGCAAGTCGAAGCCGCTTTGCGCGAAGGCGATGAGGTGCGCCTGCGTTATGTCTCCGGTGCCGGGGAGCTGATCGAGGACACGTTCGACTATGTGCTCGTGGCCGCGGGACGCAAGCCGAATGTCGGCGGGCTTGGTCTGCACGACACGTCCCTCGCACTCGATGACGATGGATCGCCGCTCCATGATGCGCTGACCTTGCAGGCGGGCACGCATCCGGTATTCATCGCGGGCGATGCGAACGGCGTGCTGCCCCTGCTTCACGAAGCCGCCGACGAAGGTCGCGCCGCAGGGACGAATGCAGCGCGTTATCCGCATGTCGTGGCGGTCGAGCGGCGCGCGCCGATCGCGATTGCGTTCACGGATCCGGGCATTGCGATGGTCGGTGCGCGTTACGTGGACCTAAAGCAAGGCACTTTCGTGACGGGCGAAGTGAGCTTCGAGGATCAAGGGCGCAGCCGCGTGATGCTCAGGAATCGCGGGCTGATGCACGTGTATGTCGATCGCGCGAGCCGCCGCTTCGTCGGCGCGGAATGGATCGGGCCGGATGCGGAGCATATTGCGCATCTGCTTGCGTGGGCTTTGCAAATGACGCTTACCGTCGATGAGATGTTGCGGATGCCGTTTTATCATCCGGTGGTTGAGGAGGGGCTGCGGACGGCGTTGCGGGATGCGGTAGGCAAGCTTGGCTGAAGGTTCGATTCGGAAGGCGTTGGTGGCCCGGTCATGGACGCAGTGCGTAAAGAGGAATTACGTCGTGTTGTTTGACGCGCTGCGCGGACCTCACCTGCGCACCGGACCCGGGCGCCGCGACGCCCGAAAGTCTTCCTCCTTTCAATATCTCGTAATATGAAAGTAATCCGATCTGATTCGATCCCGCTCTAGCGGCGCGAGCGCAAACGAGCTATCGCGGGCGCTAACTTGCGCAGCATGCACCCCGAATGCTGCCGCATTGCCGATCACGACTGCCGCACACGTAAAATGGGCCTCATGCCGAATGCATCTCCCACACCGCCGCGGCAAGAGCCCGAGTTGCCGCTTCACACGCCGAGCACCGCGTCGCTCGCGCTCGCCGCAGCCATCGCGATGATCGCGTGGCTCGCGTTCGCCGCGCAAACGGATATCACCATCGCGCGCGTGGTGCATCGCGGCTTCACCGTGTTCGATGGCATCGCTCGCATGAGCAGCTATCTGACGAACGTCACCGTACTGCTGACCGCACTTTGCTTCACATGCGTCGCGACACGCGCGCACTTCCCCATCGCGCGATTTTTTCGCAGGCCCACAGTGATTACGGCGATCGTCGTGTATATCGTGTTCGTCGGGATAGCCTATAACGCGTTGCTGCGATATCTCTGGACGCCTTCAGGTTATCGCGCGCTCGTCAATGAATCGCTGCATACGATCGTGCCCGCACTCGCGGCGTTGTACTGGTTTTTATTCGTGCCGCGTTTTCATCTGTCATTGCGACGATGTGCGCTCTGGCTCGTCTATCCGCTGTCTTATCTCTGCATCACGTTATGGCGCGGAAGACTTTCCGATTTCTATTCCTATCCATTCATCAACGTCACGGAACTCGGCTATGAGCGCGTGCTCATTAATGCCGCGATGCTCGTCGTCGCGTTTCTCGTGTTGATGAGCGTATTTCTCGCGATCAATCATCGGCGCGAAGACCTGAGCGTGACCGATCCGGAGACCGAATCCGGCGACTCGTCCTCCGGCCGGATCGATTAGGCTTCGACTCGCTTGCGGTTCACGATGAGGTCCGCGACGAACGCGACTGCCAGTGCAAAGGCACCGCACGCGAAGATCAGCGCGTAGTCGTTATGCGTATGCGAGAAGAGGAACGAATAGCCATATCCCGCGAGCGCCTGGCACAGCGCGAATGCCGATGTCGCCCGGCTCCACGCCGCGCGCTGCTCGACATGATCGTGCGGCAGGAGCTCATGCACGCGGCCGAGCGCGAGCGGCACGATGCCCGTCGTGGAGACGCCGAGCGCGACGGTCGCGACACCGATCACATACGGATTCGCGCATAGCGCCAGCAACGCCACTGCGCCCGCCTGCAGCGCCAGCACGAACCGGTACGCCATGCCGAAGCCGATGCGATCGCCCGCATTCCCGCAGATGAGCGGCCCGAAGATCGCCGCGACGCCATATAGCACCCAATAGCTCGCGCCCACTTCGGCGCCGCGTCCATAGCCACGCGCGATGCAATCGACGAGCAGAATCATCACGGGCACGAGACCGAGTGCATTCGCCGCGTATTGCGCGTACAGGAGCCGCAAACGCGCGCCGCCGAGCGCATCGGCTTGCATCGTGGCGGCTTGCGCAGCCACGGCGGGCGCATTGGCCGCAGGCCAGCCGAACCACGCGACTGCGGTTAGCGCGAGCGAGAACATGCCGAGACCCATCCACGTATCGTGCAGGCCGTGATGCAGGAGCCTTGGAATCAGCGTGCCCGATGCCGCGATACCGAAGCCCAGCCCGATAAAGATCATTCCGCTTGCGAAGCCGCGACGCGCGGGCGGGATATGCGGCAGGATCGTCGTTGCGACGAGCACCATGATCGCGCCGCCGGACAAGCCCGACAGAAAGCGCCATGCGAAGAACCACGCGATCGATAGCGGAAACGCGCACGCAAAGAACGCGGCCGTTGCGATCGCCATCAAGAGGCGCAGCGCGTGTCGATTGGTGAATGCCCGGGCAATCGCGCGGCCGAAAATCGCGCCTGCGAAATATCCCGCGAAATTCGCAGCACCGAGCGTCACCGCTTGCGATGACGTGAACCAGTGCGCTTCGATGAGCGGCGGAATGAGCGGCGTGTAAGCGAAGCGCGCGAGCCCGATCGCGACGAGACTCGCGCAAAAGCCCGCGAGCATCGCGAAAAGCGCGCGGGCATCGAGCGAAGTGTGCTGACCGCTGCGAATAGGCGATACCGTTTGATCCGACATGATGACGACTCCTGCGGCCAGGTGCGCGTGCACGCGGCCGGACAAAGTGACGTAAAAAAGGTGCGAGAGGTTTAGCGCTTTCCGGCGCTCAGGCCGAGAGGCGGCAGCTTGAGCATCGCCAGCGTCGGTCCGACGGCATTGCTCAGCAACGCAGGCTTCGGATCGACGCGTGCCAGCACGCGCACGCCGAGCAGCACCGCGAGGAGGCTGGTGGCGGCGGCGTCGGCGGACATCACGCGCTCGATGGCGCCGCTCTTCAGGCCAGCCTTCATGCAGCGCTCGAAGAACGCTCGCATCAGCGACATCTCTTCGGCGATGAGTTCGCGAAATTCTTCGTCTTCGGGCGACATCCCGAGCGCCGCGTTGACCAGCATGCAGCCCCGCCGATGTTCGTCCGACACGGAACGCTCGACGATCTCGCGAAAGAAGGCGGTAATGGCCCGGTCAGGCGGCATCGACGATTCGAGCCGCTGGATGCGCTCGCGCAAGGTGTGCTCGAGATAGTGATCGAGCGCACGCAGAAAGAGCGCGCGCTTGTCGCCGAAAGCGTTATAGAGACTCGGTTGTGTGAGCCCCGTGTACTGCACGAGGTCGCGCGTGGACGTGCCTTCGTAGCCGTGCGTCCAGAACGCTTCGGCAACGGCATCGAGCACGCTGTCCTCGTCGAAATTGCGCGGTCGCGCCATGATGCTGCTCCATCGAAATCGAAGGGGCCGATGTTTTATATCGGCTGATACAGAACGTATTGTATCGATGGATACAAAACCGTGCAGCATCCCCATTCGGCGATGCGGGTCATGCGTTGCGGGGAAATGAACCGAGGAAAGACGATGCGCTTCGGAAGACGCACTTGCGTCTCCGAAGGCGTGAGCGGTATCAGGCCTCTTTCGAATCGAACATCAATAGCTCGACGCCAGCCTGAGCGAAGTTGGCGAGATCGCCGGCGGTCTTCTGGCCTTCGGGCGAGCCGAGCGCGGTCTGGATCGCTTCGAGCGAATCGAACTGCAACAGCGCGACGAGGTGATAGGGCGAATCGCCCGACGCGGCCACGACCGGCCCGGTGCTGATCTCGTAGCGCCGCAAGCCCGGCAGCGTCTTCGCAAGCGGCGCATGGGTCGAAGCATAGTATTCGTCGAATGCTTTCGGGTCGGACGGGTTCTTGTATAGCGCTACGAGCTGAGCCATCGTCGTGTCTCCTGGTGGTTGTACGGCGTTAGAGAGAAAGATGCGGCAACGGTTTACTGCTTTTCGAGCTGAAGATAGATGCGCTGCACGTTCTGCGGCTGCGCGATCGCATAGAGCTTGTCATGCTCGAACGCGGGCACTTGCACGGTATGCATCGCCTCGGTGAGGCCGACGCCGTTCTTGTAGGCTCGCTTCACCGCTGCATCGAGTTCGCGGAGATAGTCGCCCGTGCGCATGATGCCGTCGCCTCGCAAGGGCGCGCCGAAGCCCGGAATAACCGTCTTCAGGTCGAGGGCATGCAGGTTTTCCAGCGCGGCGAGCCAGCCGGGAATCTGCTCGTTGCGCAATTCGGGGATGCGTCCGTTCGAGACGAGCCCGCCCGCGAAGAGCACGCCGCTTTGCGTGTCGAGCACGGCGAGGTCGCCGGGCGTGCTCGCGGGCCCGAAGTGCAGCAATTGCAGCTGGCGCCCGCCGCTCTCTATTTCCGTCGTGCCGTTCACCGTCTTGTCGGGCACCGTCACACGCGAGCCGGCCATTTCATCTTCGCCGAGCGTCTTGCGCAGATTGGCGAGGCAGATCGAGCAGCGCTCGCGGATCAGTTGCGCGGCGCGCGCGTGTGCGAGGATCGGCACGCCGTCGTCACGGAACGCGGCCGCGCCGAACACGAACTCGGGCGCCTGATGCGTGATGATGACGAGCTTCACCGGCAACGGCGTGATCTTGCGGATCGCTTCGATCATCGCGCGGCCATAGCGATACGACGCCCCCGTGTCGATCACGGTCACGCCCTCCGGCCCGACGATGAAGCCATTGTTCGCGACGATGCCGTGATTCGCGGGCGCAACCGCATCGTTGTCGCCAAGGAACGCGTACACGCCCGGCGCGATCGCGACGGGCGCGGGCATGCCGCTCATCGCCGCGCGCGCGAGCGTGCTCAACGCGAAGAGCAGCATGCAAACGAGCGCTCGCCAGCGGCTCGCCGTCATTTCATCGCCGATGTTTGCGCGCCGCCCGGTTGCGCGCTGATCGCCACGGCGCCGTCCCACTGCTTGTTCTTCGTATCCTCGATATGCGCTTTCAATTCGCCGCTGCCGCCCGGCACGAAATAGAAGCGGAAATTCGGGTTCTCGCTGATCGAGAAATTGACATTCGCGATCATCACGGGTTTATCCGCATACGTGACCGAGACCTTGCGAATGAAATACGCCGTTGCGTAGTTGCGCGTGACCTGATTCATCGCCATGCCGGTGCGATTCGGATGGCGCACCATCAATTGCGCGAGTTCGGGCTTGCCCGCGACGGCCTGACCTTCGGCCTGAATCCTGACTTGTCCCGCGGTGCGTTCGGCGGCGTCCTCGTCCTTGTCGGCGGGCGCGGAGCAGCCGCCGGATGCCTTCACGAAGCGAATTGCGCTATAGAGCTTGCCGTCGTTGGTCTCGGCGATCACACGCATGAACGTGTAGTCCTCCACGCGCACGCGCGTTTCGATCGTCGCGAGTCCCGATTCCGGTGTGAACTCGAACGAACCCGCATAAGGCTCGGGATTCTCGTCGATGAAAAGATAGAGCTTCCTGATGTAATGCGTGGGCGTCTGGGGGAATTGCGCGTTGACCGCGATCGGCACGACGGCGGCATCCGCCGCGCGCGCGGGCGCATCGAGCTTGATGACCGCATCGCCGTGCGGGTCGATCGCGCGGCCCTTGAACGTGCCTTCCTTGAAGTCGAGCCAGCGCACCACTTTCTCAGGATCGTCGTCGGGTTGCGCCGCTCGCGCGGCATACGGCGCGAAGAGCGCGGCGGCGAGGGTCGCGACCGTCACCGCGCGAGTGCCGGACCATGTTGTCTTCATGATGTCCCTCCAATGCTGCACTACTGCTCCCATTCGAGCTCCGCGTAAGCGGCCGTCACATTGCGACGGTGATAGATGTCGGCGAGGAGCCACGCATCCTTCCCGTCGATGCCGATACCATCGACGGCCTGCCGGATCGTTTCGCCCTTCTTGATGGCCGCACGCACATCGCGCGCCAGATCGGCGAGATAGCGTTCTTCGGCATCGAGCGATTGCCGCCACGGCGGGTCGAGCGGACCGTGCCCCGGCACGACATGACGCGGATTCATCTGGCGAATGCGCGCAATATCGTCGAGCCAGCCGGTCACGCTGCCATCGACGACGGGAAGGCAGCGCACGAACAAAAGATCGCCCGTCCACAAGGTGCCGCTCTTCTCATCGTATACCGTCAAATCGTTGTTGGTATGCGCGGTTTTCCATGTGCGCAGCGTGAGCGTGCGTCCGCCGAGGTCGAGCGTGCCGACGCCGTCGATCGTCATCGTCGGCGCGACGATCTCGCTGCCCGCCGCCGCGCTGCCGAGCTCGCGGTTCAGCGCGCGCATGTAGTTGTCCGCACGCGAGGCTTCGGCCTGCGCGAGCGCCACGCTGCCGACGAACTGCGGATGATCGTCCTTGAATGCCGCATTGCCGAAAATGTGATCCGGATGCATGTGCGTGTTGATGACATAGCAAACCGGCAGCGGCGTGACCGCGCGTATCGCGGCGCGCAACGCGCGGCCTTCGGCGAGCGTGCCGCCCGTGTCGATCACCGCGACGCAGCGCGTCCCGACGATGAAGCCCACGTTCGCGATATCGCCGCCGTTGTCGGGCGTCGCGATATCGTCGTGACCGCGATGCGCGTAATCGCCCGGCGCGATCTGGGTGATCGAAAGCACTGGCTCGCCATGCGCGATAGCTGCGCATGCAATTAGTATGACGAAGACGCCATGACGCCAGGCGAAGGCGACGCTCATCGGACGCCGCCTGATTCGGCGAGGCGTCTGGGTCTGCGCAAGCCGAACTGCGCGTATTCGCGCTCGAGGAACGGCTCCGCGTTTTCGAGGAGGAAGCGACGAAATGCGAGACAGGTCGGCGAAAGTTGTTTCGAGCGTGAGTGCACGAGCTGCCAGGTCCGTTCGACAGGCGTGCCGTTCACGTCGAGCACGGCGATTTCGTCAGTGCGCAATTCGAGCAAAAGCGTGTGGAGCGAGATGAGGCTCACGCCCATTCCCGCCATCACGGCCTGCTTGATTGTTTCGTTGCTGCCGAGCGTGACGCTGCGCGCGGGCACGAAAAGGTTCTGCCGGAATACATGCTCGGCGACCGCACGCGTGCCTGATCCCGGCTCGCGCAGGAGGAACGTGTCGTTCGCGAGTTCCTGGAGATCGAAGGCCTTCGCATGACGCAACGGATGCGAAAGCGGCGCAACGATCACATGCGGATGATAGGCAAGCGGCTCGGCCGTGGTGCCGAGCTCGGGCGGCGGCCGGCCCATGATGGCGAGGTCGGTCGCATTGTCTTGCAGCAAACGCAGGAGCGTCTCGCGATTGCCGACGGAGAAATGCACATCGACTTTCGGATACTGCTGGCGATATAGCGCGAGCAGCTTGGGCGCGAAGTATGTCGCCGAGCTGACGATGCTTACCGCGATCGAGCCGCTGTCGGCTTGCGTGAGCGACATCATCGCGTCTTCGGCGTCTTTGATTTCGCCGAGTATCCGGCTTGCGTGATGCGAGAGCCGCTCGCCGGCTTCCGTCAGCGCGAGACGGCGGGCTACGCGTTCGAACAGCGGCAGACCGATGGCTTCTTCCAATTGGCGGATTTGCATCGATACTGCGGGCTGGGTCAGGTGCAGTTCCTCGGCTGCGCGTGCGAAGCTCGGACAGCGGCTTGCTATCACGAAGATTTGTAGCTGGCGCAGGGTTAGGGAACGGATGAAATTCACAAGGGGTTTTTGGGGGAGCTTGGGGTTCGCTTGGGCTTCTATGGAATCCTGATTTCGTATCGGACTATTAGCACTGCCCCTCCCCGGGGCGGGGGTCACTTTCTTTGCTGCTGCAAAGAAAGTAACCAAAGAAAGCAGCTCCACACGCCCGCGGTCACACGCACTTTGGCCATGCTTGCCAGGTGACCGTGGGCTGCCTAAGTGTCGCCCTCAAAGGACTAACCGGGCTTGGCTCGCGCACGGTCTGTCGCCTCGCATCGCACAGCGGAGCGGTTCAGCACCAAATGGCTCCGGCCCGCTTCGCGGCCGTTGGGTCAATCGGGTCCGCCCGTAATGTCTTGCTAATGCTTCCATCTCACTGCGTGGGTGCTTCGCTGGTTTCCCTTGTGGACCCGGCGGCAGCGCGTAGCGCTGTGCCGAAGCTATTTGGTGCTGAACCAATTGGCTATGCGACGCGGGGCGACAGACCGTGCGCGAGCCAAGCCCGACTGGGCCTATGAGGGCGACACTTAGGCAGCCCACGATCGGCTGGCACGCGTGGCCAAACTGCGTGTGACCGCGGGCCTAACAAGCTGCTTTCTTTGGTTACTTTCTTTGCAGCAGCAAAGAAAGTGACTGCCGCCCCGCATAGGGGCAACGCTAATAAACCACAGACAAAACGGGATCGGGCGAAAAAAAACCGATTCACCGACTAGCCCGCGGCGCATTCGAAGCCTTAACCGGTGCACTCCCCGGCTGGTTCATATTTCTGAACATCCCCTGATAGGCAATCGTGTCCTTCTGCAAAGGATGTGCAAAATCGTTACCTTCCCCCGGCACTTCGGTGCGAATCATGAGCAACCGCCCGGGCACATCGTCGGCCATGACGAACGTATAGCGCTTGCCCGTGTACTTGCTAAAGCGCTCGGCATTGGGATCGTTCAAATAAGGCTGTATGACGATTTGCCGGGCCTTCTCATGCTTGCCGAGCCCAAGCGACTCACTCGACACTGGCGTGATCGCCGGCCCCGCCGCAAGCGCCATGCGCACGCGCTGCTGGAAATAGCGCCGCTGACCGCCCGTCAACTGCTCCATCTCCGCGATGTCGTGCTCGAGAAAATAGATGATCGCCGGATTGCACGGCAGCCCGCCCGGCACATTCACGTCGCCGGTCCGATCTGACACATGCGCGTCGTTCTTGTTGTTACCCGGACTCACGACGAGCACGCGCAGCGTATCTTTCACCCGGGATGGCGGCCCGGAATAATCCACCGCGTAGTCGAGCTCGGTCTGCGGCTCGACACCGTTCATGTGCGGCTGCATGAAGATCAACTGCTCGGCCGGCTTGATGTCGACGCCCGGCGCGGACGCGCCCGCAGCCGGCGCATCGGCTGCGGCCACACCGGCCGACATCGACAGCGCAGCGCACGCAACGGCCCACGCGCGAAGGGAACGCCCGTATGTTCGCTTCATTGCGCGCTTACCGGCTGCAACGGCAGCAATGGAACCTGATAGCTCGACAGAATCTGATCGATCTTCGGCTGATTCGATGCGATCCAGTTATCGACCTTGTCACGCCACGCCTTTTCGCCGTATCGCACGCCCATCGAAATCTCATAATCGAAACGGATCGGCTGGCCCGGCGGGAACGGCACGAGGCGGACCTTGTTATCGGAGCGATTCACGAAGTAGCCCGCGATCGGCCCCCATACGAAAGCCGCATCCACGTTGCCCTGCGCCAGATCACGCTCGATCATCTCGCCCGGAAAGGCCTCAGGATCGCCGCTTTGCCCCTGATACGACACCGCCTGCCCGATCAGGTCATGACTGAGCAGCCAGTCCGTCGCGGGGCTCTTCACGAAGATGCCGAGCTTCATCTTCTTCAACTGCTCGGGCGGCAGATTCATCAGGTCCGACGGCGATTTGATGCTCGCGTATTCGGGCTTGTTCGGGAACACCATCGCGTAGGTGGAATGCAGATAGGGACGCGTGGTCGCAGTGAGCTCGTAGCCCTTCGGCACGCCGATGATCAGATCGCATTTGAAGCGCTCCGTCTGCGGCACCTTCTCACGCAATGTGTTGCGCACGAATCCCATGCGTTGCGGCCAGTACGTGTATTCGAGCTTGTAGCCGAAATCGCTGGCCATCTGGCTCGCGATCTTGTTCTCGTAACCCTCGCCCTTCTTGTTCGAGAGCGGCATGTTGTTGGGATCGGCGCACACGCGCAGCACGCCGTCCGCGCCATCGTTATTCGGCAAGTCGGGGGGTGGTCCGCCCGCGCCTTGCGCGAGCACCTGTTGCGCCGAGAACGTCGCGAATGCCGCGCACAGCGCGGCCAGGAATCGGAACGAAGCGGCGCGGCTTGCATTACGATCAGACATCCACACCTCCGGGTATGAGAGCAATCATCGGACGTTAGCCGTTCATCGGCCGTGCAACGTCCTTATTTTGCATCGATTGCCTGCAGGTCGCCCGGGTTGATCTTGCCATCGGAGCGTCCCTTCAGATAGGCGAAGAGGTTCTCCCAGTTCTTCTGCATCATCTGACTGGAACTGAAATCGGGCATGCCCTTGTCCACGCGCCCGCCGAATACCGTGCGATGGAACTCGTTCTTGTCCAGCGTCTTGAATGCATCGATCAGCGACGGGCCGACCATCCCTTCCTGCTTCGCCCCGTGACAACGTTCGCACGCCAGCGCGCGCCAGGTCTTCCAGCCTTGCAGCGTGTCGTTGTCGACCTTGTTGCCATCGACGACCTTGTACGCGACCGGCTTCATTTGCCCCGTGCCCGCAGGCGTCTGGGCAAACGAAGCGGACGACGCAACGAGCGTCATCGCCAGCAGCAAGAGTGATCGGCCTTTCATACGTCTGACTCCTTGAACATGTCTTGTATATAGGGGTACTTCGGCGCGGCGGCCGTTGCAGCCGCCGCGCATCGCCATCGACTGGCGCACATCAACTACGCGGATCAACCGCCGGGAATCGCGAACACGAAGAGCGTGCCGCCGAGCGCCGTGTACTTCGCGAGCTCCTTGTAGCCGCCGACCGCGCCCAGGCCTTCCGTCGACTTCTCGAGACCCGCCGCCATGCCGATGCCGGCCCAGCCGCCGATGCCCGAGTACACGCCGACATATTGCTTGCCCTGGTACTGGTACGTGAACACGTTGCCGATGACGCCCGACGGCGTCTTGAACTTCCACAGCTCCTTGCCGTCCTTGATGCGCACTGCCTTGATATAGCCTTCGAGCGTGCCGTAGAACACGATGCCGCCAGCGGTCGCGAGCGCGCCGGACCATACCGAGAACTTCTCCGGCTTGGACCACACGATCTTGCCCTTCGCCGCATCCCACGCGATGAAGTTACCCATTGCGCCGTTCTCGTTCGGGCCCGGGTACATCGAGAGCGTTGCGCCGACGAACGGCTGACCCGACACGTAATCGACCTGGAACGGCTCGTAGTCCATGCAGACGTGATTCGTCGGCACGAGGAACAAGCTGGAGTTCGGATCGAATGCGGCCGGCTGCTGGTCCTTCGAGCCGAGCGCCGCGGGGCAGATGTTCTTGACGTTGTGATCGGGACCGGCCTTCTGCGTCGAATAGCTCGCATTGCGGATCGGCAGACCGCTCTTCAGATCGACGCTGTCGGCCCAGTTCACCGCCGGGTCGTACTTCTGCGCGACGAGCAGTTCGCCCGATTCGCGATTCAGCGTGTAGCCGAAGCCGTTGCGGTCGAAGTGAACGATCGCCGGCACCTTCTTGCCGCCGATGTTCAGATCGGAGAGGATCATCTCGTTGACGCCGTCGTAGTCCCACTCGTCGTGAGGCGTCATCTGATAGACCCACTTCGCCTTGCCCGTGTTGAGATCGCGCGCGAAGATCGTCATCGACCACTTGTTGTCGCCCGGACGCTGCGTCGGGTTCCACGTGCCCGGATTGCCCGAGCCGTAGTACACAAGGTTGAGCTTCGGATCCCAGGCGTACCAGCCCCACGTCGTTCCGCCGCCGTACTTCCACTGATCGCCCTGCCAGCTCTTGAGCGACGAGTCCGCACCGACGGGCGCCATCTTGCCGTCGGCCCAGGTCATGGTCGACTGCGGGTCGATCAGCATTTCGTTGTCAGGGCCGACGCTGTATGCCTTCCAGACTTCCTTGCCGTCCTTGATGTTGTATGCGACGAGACGTCCGCGCACGCCGAACTCACCGCCCGAGATGCCGGTCAGCACCTTGTCGCCGAAAACGTGCGGCGCGTTGGTGTTTGTTTCGCCCTTCTTCGGATCGCCGTTCTGCGCGGTCCAGACCACGTCGCCGGTTTTGGCGTCGAGCGCGACGAGCTTCGTATCGGCTTGCTGGAGGAAGATCTTGCCGTCGCCATATGCAAGGCCACGGTTGACCGTATCGCAGCACATCACCGAGATGACCTGATTGTCCTGCTTCGGCTGGTATTGCCAGATGAAGGTCTGATCCTTCAGGTTGATGGCGATAACCTTGTTGGGAAACGGCGAGTGGATGTACATCGTGTCGCCGATGACGAGCGGCGAGCCTTCATGGCCGCGCAGCACACCAGTCGACATGGTCCAGGCAACCTGTAGCTTGCCGACGTTGTTTTCGTTGATTTGCTTGAGCGTGCTATAGCGGTGATTCGAATAATCGCCCGCTTGCGCCGCCCAGTTCGAGGGATTCTTGATCAGGCTGTCGAGCTGCGAGTCGGCCTGGGCCACATATGAATTCAGGCCAGCCGTCGCGACCACCGCCAGTCCAAGAACCAGGGTGCGTAAGTTCATGTCTCCTCCAGAATGGTGATGCCTCCGACCCAGGGATGACCACGCTACCAGGTTGCATCGTGCGCGCCTTCAAATGCAGGTAACGAGCTGCGCTTGGTCCGGTACATAGCCGGACGCTTGCGTAGAGAGGCCAATTGCATATTCCATGCCGGTTTAAGTTGCACAGCTTCAAATCGGGAATTGGGCGGGGAAAGGTGTCGCAAGCGGACGGGTGCTTGTCGGGTGGCGACACATACTGTGTCAAATACGCGAAAAATTGAACGGCGGCGGCGGATCGTGTGACATGACGCGATGCAGCATGTTTTGTTTGGCGCATACTTGGGTGGTTCGCTGCTCTCTTATGGAGGCTTTGCCATGGCTCAAGCCGAAAAGGTCTATTCCGACGAGGAAATCAAGCAACGTCTGACTGGCGCGCTCAAGCACTGGTACGTGGAGGATGGCTGGCTCAGGCGCAAGTTCAAGACCGAAAGCTGGAAAGGCACGCTCATGGTCGTCAATACCGTGGGGCATCTCGCGGAAGCGGCGTGGCATCATCCGGACCTCACCGTTTCTTATGCGTTCGTTATCGTCAAGCTCAAGACGCATTCCGCTAAAGGGATCACTGATAAGGACTTTGCTCTGGCCTCCAAGATCGAAGAAGTTATTCAGTGGCAGCCGGGGAAGGAAGATGGGCCTTTGGATGGGACACCTTCCGATGATCAGCGGTTTCGCTATATCAAGTATGACGAGGCTTCGTAGGGCTTTTTTGCTTTCGGCGGGACCCGTTTTGGTGTTGGTCTATTAGCACTGCCCCTTTGCGGGGCGGCAGTCGCTTTTTTTGCTGCTGCGAAGAACGGCTTTCGCCGGATCCCGATTTCTTTTTGGTTTATTAGCACTGCCCCTGTGCGGGGCGGCAGTCACTTTCTTTGCTGCTGCAAAGAAAGTAACCAAAGAAAGCAGCTCCACACGCCCGCGGTCACACGCAGTTTGGCCACGCTTGCCAGCCCATCGTGGGCTGCCTAAGTGTCGCCCTCATAGGCCACACCGGGCTTGGATCGCGCACGGTCTGTCACCGCGCGTCGCACAGCGGAGCGGTTCAGCACCAAATAGCTCCAGCCCGCTTCGCGGCCGTTGGGTCAATCGGGTCCGCGTGCGCTTCTTTGCTGACGCTTCCACCTCAATGCACTGCCCCTGTACACCGTTGGTTTCCCTTGCAAACCCAGCGGCAGCGCGTAGCGCTGTGCCGGCGCTATTTGGTGCTGAACCAGCGTCTTTTGAGTACTAGCTTGTCAGACCGTGCGCGATCCAAGCCCGATTAGTCTTGTGAGGGCGACACTTAGGCAGCCCACGATCACATGGCAAGCATGGCCAAACTGCGTGTGACCGCGGGCCTAACAAGCTGCTTTCTTTGGTTACTTTCTTTGCTGCTGCAAAGAAAGTGACTGCCGCCCCGCACAGGGGCAGTGCTAATAGACCAACACCAATACGGGATCCAGCGAAAAAAAAACCCAAACCCTCCTGGTACAGGATTTGCCTATCCAAAAGGCCGTAAAAAAAACCCGCGCTTAAGAGGAAGCCCACCCCGATGCCGACCACCTCCCGACGCATATCGCCCGCGGCGATCACAGTGGAATCCCCATCGCGCCTGCATCTCGGCTTCATCGATCCGAACGGCTCGCTGGGCCGCGCCTTCGGCAGCGCGGGCCTCGCCATCGACGCCCACGGAACGCGACTCACCGCGCGGCAAGCGCCAGCATCGAGACAAACCCCGATCATCGAAGGCACGATCAACGACGGCCAGCGCGAACGCATCGAACAGCATCTCGCGCAACTCGAAGCGGCAATGGGCCACGGCCCGACAGTCGATATCGAAGTACACGAAACACCGCGCGCCCACACGGGCCTCGGCTCCGGCACACAACTGGCACTTGCGCTAGGAACCGCATTCGCCCGCGTGCGCGGCCATGCCACCACCACCGCCGATATCGCCCGCATACTCGGGCGCGGCGCGCGCTCCGGCATCGGCATACATGGATTCGATCACGGCGGCCTGATCGTCGATGGCGGGCGCGACGTACGCAACGCGTCCGCCACATCACTGCCGCCGCTCATCGCGCGCCAGCCGTTCCCGGAAGCATGGCGCGTGCTGCTCATCGACGACACCTCGCGCGAAGGCCTCCACGGCGACGAAGAAAAGCGCGGCCTCGCGTCGCTCGCGCCCTTCCCCGCGACGCTCGCCGCGCATCTCTCCCATCTCGTGCTGATGCGCATCCTGCCCGCCGTCGCGGAAAGCGATTTCGACACCTACGCCGACGCCCTCTGCGACCTGCAGCAGACCATCGGCGAATACTTCGCGCCCGTGCAAGGCGGCGTGTTCGCAAGCCCCGCCGTGGCGCGGGCGCTCGAAGCCGTCGCCGCCGAGGTGAAAGCGGGCATCGGCCAGACGTCGTGGGGCCCGGTCGGCTTCGCGTTCGTCGCGAGCGCACAGGACGCCGGGCGCGCGCTCGCGGCCGCGCAACGCGTCTCGCAAGGCGTGCCGCTCACGTTCACGGTCGCCGCGGGACGCAATCGCGGCGCGACGTGGCGCGCGGCCGATCATCGTCATCACGGCGCGAACGCGGCCTGAGCACGCAGCGCGCATCGACAGATTCAATCGACACCAACGCCCAACGAGTCCATCGCCATGCCCGAAGCCACCGAACGACCCTACGTCCTGCACATGTTCACCAGCACGCCGCAAATGAGCCCGTTCGACGTGAACATGGCCGCCGACGCTGGCTATCAGATCCTCGTGCCCTACTGCAATGTCGACGAGGACAGCGTCGTGCAGCTCACGCAGGACGCGATCTTCTCGCGCGGGCCGAAGGGCGTGTCGCGCACCGGCATCTTCATCGGCGGGCGGGACGTGATGCTCGCCGCCGACATGCTCGAAAAAGCCCGCAACGCGATGGTCCCGCCCTTCGAGGTCTCCGTCTTCGCCGATCCGAGCGGCGCGTACACGACGGCCGCGGCGCTCGTCGCGCTCGCGGAAAAGCATCTGCGAGCCGCGCATTCGGTCGATCTCGGCGGCAAGCGCGTGCTCATACTCGGCGGCACGGGCGCAGTCGGGCGCGTGGCGGCGGCGATGGCCGCATCGCTCGGCGCGGACGTCGCCGTCGCGAGCCATTCGAGCCATTCGCGCGCGACGCAGGTGAGCGACGAGATCAATCGCCGCTTCGATATCGCGACGTCGGGCATCGCGACCGGCTCGCCGGATCAACTGCATCGCGAGCTCGCCCGCGCGGAAGTGGTGTTCGCCACCGCCGTGGCCGGCGTGCAGGTGATGACCTCCGCCGATCTCGCCCACGCGAAGAACCTGCTGATCGCCGCCGATGTCAACGCCGTGCCGCCCGAAGGCATCGCCGGCGTCAACGTGATGGACGACGGCAAGCCGCTCGCGGGCGCCGCGCGCGCGGACGCCGTAGGCATCGGCGCGCTCGCGATCGGCAACGTGAAGTATCAGGCCGAACACCGTCTCTTCCTGCGCATGCGCACCGGCGGCAAACCCGTTTATCTCGGCTTTCCCGAAGCGTTCGACGAAGCCCGCGCGATCGTTGCCGGACAAAGCTCATGACTTCAGCCGATGAATCCCGCGCGCCGCGCGTCGCCGTCGCGGGATTGTCGGCGCGGCTTGTCGCGCAATCGGCGGCGCGCGCGGGGCTGAATGTCGTCGCGCTCGATATTTTCGGCGACCGCGACACGCGCGCGCACGCGGGCATGTGGTTCGATATCGGCGGCAACGGACTCTCGATCGATCGCGCGCGTCTCTACGATGCGCTCGAACGCGCGGCGCGCCTGCCGCGCATGCTCGGTCTCATCGTGACGAGCGGCCTCGAACCGCTCGCGGGAGAACTCGCGCGCGCGCCACGCGTGCCGCGCTTCATCGGCAACGGGGCGCAGGCGGCCGCGGTACGCGATCCGCGGCGCTTTTTCGCGTTGCTCGACGAGGCGCAGGTCGCGCACCCGGATGTGCGCTACACGCCTCCCGCCGATCGCAGCGGCTGGCTCGTCAAGCGCTCCGACGGTTGCGGCGGCACGCATATCGAATGGGCCGAGGACGTCGAGCGCGCACCCGCCGGCGCGTATTTTCAGCGGCTCGCGAAAGGCCGCTCGATGTCCGCGCTTTTCGTCGCCGCCCATCGCGAGGCCGCGGTGATCGGCTTCGCGGAGCAACTGACAGTCGCTGCGGGACGCCTGCCCTTCGTGCACGCGGGCTCGCTCGGGCCGGTGCAGTTGCCGTGGCACATCGCGGCGCGCATCGTCGAGGCCATCGACAGGATCGTCTGGCAAACGGACCTCACTGGCCTGAACAGCATCGACTTCCTGCTCGACGGCGACACGTTCAGCGTGCTCGAAATCAACACGCGCCCGTCCTCGACGATGGCGCTCTACGAAGCCGCCTGGCCCGACGCGTGGCCGCGCGGCTTGATCGGCGCGCATCTGGATGCGTGTCTGCACGGCGACTTGCCGCACACGTCCGACACGGCCGCGCGCACGCCATCGCTTCATGCGGGGCAGCGCGTCGTGTTCGCGCGCGAAGGCTTCACCGCATCGCGCGCATTCAGCGACGCATGCTTCGACGATCCCGCGTGCCACGACGTGCCGCTCGCCGGCGCGCGAATCGAAGCGGGCCAGCCGGTCTGCACGATGACCGTGTCCGCGCCCGCGTTTTGCGACCTGCGCGACGCGCTGGATCGCGAGCACGCGCGCATTCTGCAACGCATCGAAACCCTCTGTACATCATGACTTCGACTTTTCAGGCTGACGGCGCGGTGAGCGTCAACGCATCGAGTGCGCGGCTCGTCGCGCGTCTCATCGACGATGCCGCGCGCCTTCGCGTCGATGTGACTCGCACGGACGGCGGCACCGTCATCGTCGATGCGGGCGTGAATGCCAAAGGCAGCGCCGAGGCCGGCATATTGATCGCGCGCATCTGCATGGGTGGTCTCGGGCGCGTCGCGCGTCGCGTCGCCTACGATAGCGCGCCGCTCTGGCCTGACTTCATCGAGGTGCATACGAGCAATCCGGTGCTTGCATGCCTCGCGAGCCAGTACGCGGGCTGGAGTCTGTCGGCGACCAAGGAGCAGACGGGCGGCAAGAAATTTTTCTCGCTCGGCTCGGGCCCGGCGCGCGCACTCGCGTGCAAGGAGCCGCTCTTCGACGAGCTCGGCTATCGCGACCGGCACGATCGCGGCGCGCTCGTGATGGAAGTGGATCGTCTGCCGCCGCAGGTCGTCATCGACAAGGTGCTCAACGATTGCGGCCTCGCGCCGGAGCATCTCGTGATCGCCGTGACGCCGACACAATCTGTCGCGGGCACGGTGCAGGTCGTCGCGCGCGTCGTGGAAGTCGCGCTGCACAAGACGCACGTGCTGGGCGTCGATCTGGGGGAAGTCGTCGAAGGCAGCGGCAGCGCGCCGCTTCCGCCGCCCGCGCCCGACGGCATCGCCGCGATGGGCCGCACCAACGACGCGATTCTCTACGGCGGCCGCGTGCATCTGACCGTGAAAAGCGACGCGGCCGCGAAGCGCCTCGCCGCCGAACTGCCGTCGTCGAATGCGCGCGACTATGGCCGTCCGTTCGCCGACATCTTCACGTCGTTCAACTACGACTTCTATCAGATCGACCCGGCGCTCTTCGCGCCCGCGCAAGTGTGGGTGTCGAGCCTGGAAAGCGGCGCGACCTATCACGGCGGCAGGGTCGACAAGCCGCTGCTCGACGCGCAATGGCTCGGAGACGCGTCATGACCTTGCCTGCATTGCGTGTGGCGATCATGACCGATGAAACCGGCTGGCACACCGGCCGCCTGAAAAAAGCCTTCCGCGCGCGCGATGTGGAAGCGCGCTGCGTCGATCTCGCGGACTGCCGCATCGACACGACATGGAAGCCGCACGGCCTCGCGATTCCCGGGTTCGGTCACACGCTGCCCGACGCGGTGCTGGTGCGCGGCATCGCGGGCGGCACCTTCGAGCAGGTGACGTTGCGCCTCGGCATCCTGCACGCGCTCTGCGAGTGCGGCGTGCCCGTCTATAACGATGCTCGCGCGATCGAGCGCAGCGTCGACAAGTCGATGACGAGCTTTCTGCTCAATCGCTACGGCGTGCCGACGCCCGCGACGTGGGCCGGCGAATCCCCGGCGCATGCGCAGCGCGTGCTGATGCGCGAGGCGGCCGCCGGGCGGCAGGTGGTGATGAAGCCGCTTTTCGGGTCGCAGGGCAAAGGCCTGAAGAAACCCGGCTTGAGATTGCCGTCGCTCAAATCGTTCAGTCAGGTGGCCTATCTGCAGCGTTATGTCGATGCGGGCGCGCCCGGCTTCGACTGGCGCGTGCTCGTGATCGGCGGGCGGGCCGTCGCTGCGATGAAGCGCGTTGGCGGCGAGGACTGGATTCACAACTATGCGCGCGGCGCGCGCTGCGAGCCGGCGGAACTGTCGCCCGCGCTCACGGACGTCGCCGTGCGCGCGACCGCGGCGCTCGGGCTCGACTATGCAGGCGTCGATCTGATTCCGTCCGAGGACGAGCGTCCGGTCGTGCTCGAAGTGAATGGCGTCGCGGCATGGCGCGGCCTGCAATCGGTGACGCCGGTCGATATCGCGGCGCTGCTCGTCGACGACCTGCTCGATCGCAAGCTGCCCGCATCGAAGGGCGCGCTCGCGCTCGCCAGCGGCGATGAACGCTTCTGACGCACCGCTCGCCGTGCGCGCGCGCACCGCGTTCCTGCGCGCGTGCCTGCTCGACGTGGAGACGAGAAAACCGGGAAATGTGAGCGTCGCGAGCGCGGGGCACGGCATGACGTCGGCGCAATTCATCGCGAGCGCGGGCACGGCGGCGGCGGGGCTTTTCACGCCGCACGCACGCGTGGGCGCGCGCATTCTCGACGCCGTGCGCCGCACGTTCGATGCGGTCGGCTGCAATACGAATCTCGGCATCGTGCTGCTTGCCGCGCCCTTGTGCGCCGCGCTCGATGCTTTCGATGCGAACGCATCGATCGACGCGGCGCGCTGGCATGGGGCGACGCAACGCGTGCTCGCGGACCTTGATGTGGACGATGCGCGCCTCGCCTACCGCGCGATTGCGCTCGCCAATCCGGGCGGCCTCGGCGACGCGCCCGAGCAGCCCGTGCACGCGCCGCCGACCGTGACTCTGCGCGCGGCGATGACGCTCGCGGCGGATCGCGACAGCATCGCGCGTCAGTATGAGAACGGTTTCGCCGAAGTCTTCGGCGCGGGCCTCGACGCAGCGGGCGAAGTCGCGGCATCGACGGCGCATCGCGCGATGCTCGACGCATTCCTTACATTTCTCTCGGGCTGGCCCGATTCGCACATAGTGCGCAAGCAGGGCGCGGCGGTGGCGCAAAGTGTCACGCGCGACGCGGTGCGGCATCGCGCGCAATGGCGCATGTCGGGCAGTCCCGTCGAGTCGCGGGCGCTCGATGACTGGGACGCCGAACTGAAGGCGCGCGGCATCAACCCGGGCACGAGCGCGGACCTCGCGGTGGCGACGCTCTTCGTCGCGCTGGTGGCGTCGTCGAAGAATGCATGAAGTCTGCCCGCGCGGATCAAAAATTGGCACGGAACATGTTAGGAAGTTCGCGGTTGAGCGGTCGCATCGGAAATCGGGCGAACCGCGAGCCTTGCGCGGCTTTGGGTCTGACCGTCGCGAGTCGAGAGCAAGTCGCTAGTCCCTGGAACCACACATCACTGGAGGAACAGCATGGCCAAGATCAACCGCGTCATGGTGGGAGAGTCGCTCGTCGGCGATGGCAATGAAGTCGCGCACATCGACTTGATCATCGGACCGAGAGGTTCGGCTGCCGAGACCGCGTTCTGCCACGCGCTCACGAACAACAAGGATGGCTTCACATCGCTGCTCGCGGTGGTCGCGCCGAATCTGCTGACCAAGCCAAACACGATTCTCTTCAACAAGGTGACGATCAAGGGCGCGAAGCAGGCGGTGCAGATGTTCGGCCCGGCGCAGCGTGCGGTGGCGATGGCCGTTGCGGACAGCGTGGAAGGCGGCGTCATTCCCGCCGATGAAGCCGACGACCTGTTCATCTGCGTTGGCGTGTTCATCCACTGGGAGGCGGATAACGACCAGAAGATCCACGACTTCAACTATCAGGCGACGAAGGAGGCCATTGCGCGCGCGGTGGCGGGCGAGCCTTCCGCGCAGGAGGTAGTATCGAAGAAGGGAACGATGTCGCATCCGTTCTCGCCGAGCTGATGTGCATGGCCGGTGCGTTTTATGTTGTTTGCGTGCCGGCCGCTTCGAATCGACGACATTACGAGGCTTATCGCATGACCCCACGTTGCTGCGCGTTGACGGTGCTCACCTGCCTCTCGCTGATTTCGCCGCTTTCGCTTGCAGCGACGGGTGCTGGGGGCGGTGGCGCGCCCGCCAGGACTCACGACTATCCCACCGAAGGACGCGTGGAATATGTGCTCGGATGCATGGACGACAATGGGCACGATTTCGCCAACGTGTACAAGTGCTCTTGTGCGATCGACAAGATCGCTGATGTGCTTACTTATGATGACTACGTCGAGCAGTCTACGTTTTCTAAATACGCCACGCTGGGTGGGGAAGGTGGGGCGGAGTTTCGGGTCGATCGCGCGAAGGCTCAGACGAGGAAGTTTCGTGACTTGCAGAGGGATGCTTATAAGGCTTGTGGGATTGCGCCGCGGAAGTAGGGGCGGGGGGGTTTTGGTGGTTTGCTTGGGTTTTTGCCGGATCCCGTATTGTTCGTGGTTTATTAGCGCTGCCCCTATGCGGGGCGGCAGTCACTTTCTTTGCTGCTGCAAAGAAAGTAACCAAAGAAAGCAGCTCCACACGCCCGCGGTCACACGCAGTTTGGCCACGCGTGCCATGTGATCGTGGGCTGCCTAAGTGTCGCCCTCATAGGCCCAACCGCGCTTGGATCGCGCACGGTCTGTATCATCGCACCACTCC